>NZ_JBEPPJ010000005.1:0-190262 GCF_040547265.1 Arthrobacter sp. UYCo732
ATGTCGATGCCCACACCGGCGGCGAACAGGTAGGCCACCCAGGTGAACAGTTTGTACTGCGGACGGGAGTGGTCCGGACCCATCCGGACCGACCCGACCTTGGACAGCGCCACCCACAGGACAAAGCCGATGACTACGGTGACGGTAAGTACGTAGAACCAGCCGAGGTTCTCCGCGATCCAACCCACCACCGTCTTCATGGTGGACTGGGCGCTGGCAGGCACCAGCATCGCCCAGCTGGAGAAAGCAATAATAATGACAGACGCGATGATGAAGACCCGCCAGTTAACCTTGGGCACGCGGTCCTCAGTGGGTTCGGCGGGCGCGGTGTCAGGGTCTTTATCGATATTAATGATGCTCAAATGTCCAACTCCAATTCCTGGTTCAGGCGCGGAACGCAGCCACATCATGGTGGTGTTCGCGGTCTTTTACTGATCGGCCAGACAGAGCTCCCGGTGCAGGGGCGCCCGGCGAACTACTGGCAGGAAACATTCCCCACAGAGCCCTTTGCGGCACATGTTGGGGATGTCCTGGCATGTCGGGGGGTCTCCAGCAACGAAACGCCAGCCGGAACTTCCAAACCGAGGCCGCTACGAGCCAGGTTCACTGCGAACCGTTGGCCCTCGTCAAGTTCGGCCAAGCCGAAGAAGTGCCAGAGAGCGGCCAGCGCCGTCTTCGACCTTGATGACTGAGCTGGCCTATTGGGAAGGGGTGCTGCCTGAAGCGTGAGCTGATGGGCAATCACACCGACCCCGCGTTGGGCCACAAGGTGGCTCCGCCGGGACGTAAGAAGGCCGCAGTTTACCGCAACCCTGTTCGCAGCCCGCGCCTGCTGCCGGTGTCACGGACACGGGCGCATGGCCGGTCCTTACGGGTTGAAGGTGCGGTCGCCGGCGAAGAACCCCAGGCCGTACTCGGGGGTCTCGAACTTGACGGTGGTGCCCTTGGGGAAGAACAGCACGTCGCGTTCCTTGGCGTGCGTGACTTCGCCGGTGGTCTGGTCCGTGAGGATGAACTCGCCCTTGATGACGACCTTCATCTCGTCGTAGGTGTAGGTGTACACCAGCGGCTCGGAAGCCTTCAGCTCGAAGAAGCCGGCGCACATGACCGAGCCCTCGGGGTTGTGGAGGGAGTCGCCGATCGCGGCGACCGTCCCGGGCTCGTCCATCGACGGCAGGCCGATGAACCCGTTTTCTACCTTATGGATGGAGCCAGCCTTGCTGAGTGTTCCTACGAGTGTGGTTTCCATGATCTCTCCTGTAAATAGTGTGATGACAGATTTGTCAGAGCTGTTCAATCTTTGATGCAAATAAGACTGCATTGAGGAATGGGATTGAGCCCCTGTCCGCGCTCCGACAGGGATCGCCTGCAAACCCAAAACTTTTAGTCTTTATCAAATCGGCCGGCGTCTACTTTGAGCCCCTCCGATGTGATGCCAATCACTTTTCTCGTCCCCCAAACTTTGACATGAACAGAAGTTCAAGTCAACAGTTCAAGACGAACATTTTAAAAGCTTTTTGATCCAAACAATGGGGATATTCCGCGCTCTCACGTTTGTGGGTATCCGGCTGTGAGACACCAGACGGCACCAGATTCGAACTGCAGGGGAAGGTGGTTGATGGTTCTGCGAGAACCACCTTGGCAGGAGCATCGCTTCGCACAATGGGTCGGAGTTACATGGAATTTAGGCAAGGCAGCGTCCAGCGGTAACCAGGGACGCGGGTTCTGTCCGCGCACAGGGCCCTGTTCCCGCCTCCCAGCGCGGGGACAGGGCCGCACTTACCCCCGGCCGGCGTCGTACGGGCTGATGAGGTTCCCCAACATGGCGATCAGCGCGGCGGGGATCAGGAAGAACCCGGTGAGGGCGCCCCAGCTGCCGTCCTCAAACTGCAGGGCGAGGCCGCCAACCGCCACTGCAGGCAGGCCGGTCAGCACGGACACCCAGAAAGGCCTTCCGAGCAGCCGCGCCCAGACCGCCGCCCCGGCAAACGCCAGGGACCCAAGAAGCACCAGCCGGTGCCCCACTGCATAGGTGGGCGACTCGATGAGGAACGTGAACGCGTCAGCCAGCCCGCATGCCATCACGGCCGCCGCACCCAGCACTTACTCCGGCTCTTCATCGAAGAACACAATGCTTTGCAGGACGACGAATATCTGCAATTTGAAGCGAGGATGGCCCGTAAACTTTCCGAGGCTGAGTGGGAGCTTTACAAGGATATTCACCGCCACAGCCTGGGGTGGATGAAGGGCGCCGACGGACAGCGGATCGCACCCTTCGGTCAGGGAAGTCCGCGGGAAGGCCAGCCAATCCCGTGAAGCACTTCCCTCGTCTGACTGAGAAAGTCGTCAAAAGAGCCATCAGGGGCCGCCGCCCCCTCTATAAGGTCCGACGCTTTTCGGCCGCTGGCGCGGATTCCTCTATCACATTGGGAGGGACCCTTACTCATGAGCAAGCCACACAGAAAGCTGACCTTGGAGGTTATGCAAGAGCCGCGCAGCAAGCCCGGCTTCAGGCCGCTGTAGGTCGCAGGCGTTCTCTGGCCGGGGGCCACCATGCGCGCCCAGGACACTTGGACGACGTTGAAAGTCCGCTTTTCAAGACGTTCTCGCGCTAGGACCGTGCTGATTTAGGCGGTTCTGTGACGCCCGGGTTTTCCGGAGGACCATTTTTTGTGCCGGAGCCGGATGTCGGCTGGGGCGCTGCGGGGCTGAAATCCTGGTACTTCGCCTGTCTTGGGCGCTCCGCGGGGTTTCTGGCCGTCGTTGAGGCCGGTCTCTGCGTGGCTGTCCTGGTCCGGAGTGTTATCCAAGTGCCGGTCCCTGCACGAAAGTTGGACCCACGGACAGCCGTCTCCCCGAGGCTGGCCGCGGGGTTGACCCTGACGATATGCTAAGCATACTGATGAATAGTTGCTTTCCTCATCAGGTCCGGTTCTACTCTCGAAGGAGATGTTATGAGCACGAAGGTCGAAAAACGCATTCTGGTGAATGTGCCAGTGGCCACCGCTTACAACCAGTGGACCCAGTTCGAAGAGTTTCCCAACTTCATGGGCGGGGTTAAAAGCGTGAAACAGACCAGCGACGACAGGCTCGAGTGGGTTGCCGAAATCGCCGGAGTCCGCAGGCAGTGGACCGCGAAGATCCTGGAACAGATCCCTGACCGCAAGGTTGCCTGGGCCGCCACGGAAGGTGCCACCAATGCCGGGGCCGTGGAGTTCGAAGACGTTGGAGGCGGCCAGACCTCGCTGCGGCTCACGCTCGAATACGACCCTGAGGGCATTGTCGAAAAAATCGGCGACAAGCTTCACGTCGTTGACCGCCAGGCAGAAGCTGACCTGAAGCGCTTTAAGGAGTTCATCGAGGATGCAGGCTACGCCAGCGGTGCTTGGCGCGAGTCTGTCAATGAGGGCAGTTCAGTAGGTGCGCCTGGCGTGGAAGATGCCAGCGCCTCACGCGGGGACTCGGGGAAGGCCGGAATTTCCGGCAAGATGGCTGCAGGGTTGGGCGTTGCGGCAGTCGCCGGTGCGGCTGCTGCCATGAGCTCCGGAACCGAAAAGGATTCCGGCGAAACCACCGGCGTCACCGTTACCCCGCCGGTCGAGCCGCTAATCGTTGAGCCCACGCCGATACAGCACGTCCCTACCGATTCAGTTGCCAGTACGACGGCGGTACCTGGCGCGGCACCGCATGCTGGAGTCAGTTCCATGCCCGGCTCCGCAGCTCTCGGCACGGACCGAGCACCGGGGAAGCCCTTCGATCAGACCAACGGCCTGGTGGACCTTGAGGGCGAGTCAGACGAAACCGCTGAAGGCGAAATCCACAACGCGGCCGAGCGCCGCGAGGATAACGAGCCCGGGACGGTTCCTCCCCTCGGAGGCAACGTCCAGCGCTGACCGCCAACGCGGGTTCTGTCCGCGCAGACAGCCCCGCTCCCGCACTGCCAGTGCGGGAGCGGGGCCGCTCTCTTTCAGCCGTCGGCCGGCGTCGTGGTGGTGGTGGTTCAGCAGCTCAATCAGCTTGGCGACCGCGCGCCCGCCCGCAGGTGCCTAACCCGCCTGCCGCAAGGAACCGGGTCAGTGGTGGCTGACGCCCAGCGGGCGTCCTTTGGTCTCCTTGGCGAGCAGGACGCCGATGGAGGAAATGACGCAGAGGATCATGATGTAGATCCCGATGGATCCGGTCCATTTGGTGCTCTGCAGCAGGGACTCGGCAATGGTCGCTGCGAACGCACCGCCGAGGATGGCGCCGAACGCGTACCCGATGGAGATCCCCGAGTAACGCACGTTGGCGGGGAACATTTCGGCGTACATGGCAGACATCGGGCCGTAGGACAGGCCAAGTCCGACGGTCAGGACGAACAGGGCCACTCCGTAGAGCATTATGTTTTTGGTGTCGATCAGGGCGAACATCGGGATCATCCACACAAAAATGATTGCGTAGCCGATCAGGAACGTCTTGACCCTGCCGATCCGGTCCGAAAGCCAGCCGCCCACCAGGGTGAAGATCAGCCAGCCAAAGGAAGCGATCGTGGTGGCGAGCAGGATTTCCGGGACTGGCATCTTCAGCGTCCTGGTGGCGTAGGAGATGAAGAAGGCGATCAACAGGTAACCGGCGGCGTTGTTGCCGATGAAGATCAGCGTCGAGTAAAGAACAGGCAGCTTGTGGTTCCGGATGAGCTCTCCGAGAGGCGCTTTGCTTTCTTCCTTGCGGGCGGACATTTCCTTGAAGACCGGGCTCTCGGCAACGGCGCGGCGGATGAGGTAGCCGACGACGATCAACACGATGGACAGCAGGAACGGCACCCGCCAGCCCCAGGAGGCGAAGTCCTCCTTGGACATGTTCGAGTTGAGCACGAAAAGCAGGCCCGTTGCGAGAATCATGCCCACCGGAACACCGATCTGTGGATACGCGCCGAACAGGCCACGCTTGCTCTTGGGTGCATGCTCCACGGCCATCAGAGCCGCCCCGCCCCATTCACCCCCGGCAGAGAAGCCCTGGACGACGCGAAGCAGGATCAGCAGGACCGGAGCCCAGAAGCCGATCTGTGCGTAGGTGGGCAGCATGCCGATCAAGGCCGTGGCGGCACCCATCATGATGAGCGTGAAGACCAGCATGGCCTTGCGGCCCAGGCGGTCACCCAGGTGGCCAGCGACAATGGCGCCCAGTGGGCGGAACAGGAAGCTGATTCCGATCAGGGCGAAGGACAGGATCTGGGCCAGTCCCGGATTGGAGTCATTCAGCGGCGCAAGGAACAGCGGCGACAGCAGCGTCCCCGTCAGCTGGGCAAAGATGAAGAAGTCATACCACTCGATGGTGGTGCCCACCAGGGTCCCGGCGAGGACTTTTCGTTCTTCATGCTTGCTGCTGGGACCAGACTCTGAATCGATGTGTGAAGTTGCGGTCATTGGAACTCCATGGCTGGGGCAGCGTCGCTGCAAATTAGGGTGCCGATTTATTTACTGATCGAACGTTCAGTTACCGTTGATAGTACTATGGGTGTGTCGTGGAACACACCAAAAACTTTCGCGCTCGCTAGCCGGAGGCTGTGCCCTTGAATACCGGCGTCCGCTTCTCCTGGAACGCGCGGAAACCTTCGGCGTAGTCTTCGCTCTTGCAGAGGCGTGCCTGCTCGGCGTTCTCTTCCGCGATGGCGTCCCACAGGCCGAGCCGCTGGTCGCGGACGTGCGCCACCAGCTCCTTGCTCGCGTTGAAGGCACCTGTCGCTCCGGAGGCCACCCCGGACACGATTTCCCATGTGCGCGGAAGAAGTTCATCCGCAGGCATCGCCCGGCTAAACATCCCCTGGGCCACGGCTTCCGTCCCCGATATCAACTCGGCGGTGTAGATCAGGTCCAGCGTCCGGTGCATGCCAAGCCGCTCGGTGAAGTACCAGTGTCCGCCGGAATCCAGGGTGGCGCCCAGTCTGGCAAACGGTGAACCGAACTTGGCATTCTCCGCCACATAGACCACGTCCGTCGCCAGCAAAAGGCCCAGCCCCACACCCAGGCAGGCGCCCTGGGCAGCGGCGAACGTCGGCGCCGGGAACGCGCTCATCTTTTTCAGCAGCGGCTGCACCAGCCCGGCCAAATACGCTTCGGCGTCGTCACTCTCCGGGGTGACATTCTGGATGTCCCTCCCCGCGCAGAAGGCGCGGCCCTCTCCCCTCAGGAGTAGCGCCCGCACCTCACCGCGTGCGGCGGCGGCAGCGGCGTCGTCGTACGCCTGGGTTAAATCCGTGAGCGCCTGCTCATCGAGCGAGTTCAGCTTGTACGGCGCATCCAGGACCACTTCGGCGACGTGGTTGGCGATGGAGAGGGAGATCATGGGGCCTTCTTTCCGGGTTTCGACAGGCTCAACCACCGTCAGACGTCGTAGTCGACGGTGACTTCCTCGCTGGTGGGGTGGGACTGGCAGGTCAGCACGTAGCCTTTGTCCAGTTCATCCTGCTCCAGCGCGTAGTTTTCGTCCATGGTCACGGTCCCGGTGACCACCTTGGCCCGGCAGGTGCCGCACACTCCCCCGGCGCACGCGAACGGCACGTCCGGGCGGACCCTCAGCGCGGCGTTGAGGATGGATTCGCGGGCGTGCGTGGGGCTGGCCACCTCGCCCTGCAGGCCATCGAGCTTGAACGTAATCTTGTACGTCTCCTTGGATTCGTCCACCACCACAGGCCGGCCGGCATGGCCTTCCGGGCGGTCCGGCTTGCCCGACGTGAACAGCTCAAAGCGGATATTGTCCGGGCTGACGCCGCGCTCGGCCAGGGTGTCCCGGCACAGCTGCACCAGTTCAAACGGCCCGCACAGGAACCACTCGTCCACATCGTCCGCATGGATGGCCGTGCCCAGCAGCTGCCGGAGCTTCTCGGCGTCGATCCGGCCGCTGAGCAGCGGCGCGATCCGCTGCTCGCGGGACAATACATGGTGGATGGCCAGGCGCTGCGGGTACTTGTCCTTCAAGTCCGCCAGCTCCTCCAGGAACATTACGTCCATGGCGGCCTTGTTGGCGTAGATCAGGTCGAACCGGGTTCCATGGTTCGCTGCCAGCAGCGTCCGTGCGATCGCGAGCACCGGGGTGATGCCCGAGCCGGCCGCGATGGCCACAAAGCTGGCCTCGCCGCTGGAAGCTACATCCCCAGCCAGTTCCTCCGGGTGGTTCATGGAGTTCATGCGGTTCTGCTCCACGGCCTGGCCGTCCCGGCCATGCTTGGACACAAACGCGCCCATGGGGCTCATGACCTCCAGGGTGTTCCCGGCCTTCAGCTCGGCGTTGGCCCACGTGGAGAACAGCCCACCCAGGTCCTTCTTCACCGCAACCCGGATCTCGCTGGACCCGTCCCCGAAGGTGCGCGGTTCCGCGCAGATGGAGTAGCTGCGCCGCACCTCGTGCGGCTCGCCCTCCTCATCCGGCAGCGTGGTGCGCAGGGCCACGTACTGTCCCGGCAGGTAGTCGAACTGGCCGGCGAGCTCCGAGGGGACGGCGAAGGTGACCTCGATGGCGTCATCGGTCAGCCGGCGCACCTCAGCCACGGTGAGGGTGTGGAAGGACGGACGACGGCGGCCGGTGGCCTGCGCCGTCTCGGCGGCGGTCTGGCGGACTACAGGCATGGGGGGGCTTCCTTACAGGACTTTGAAGTAGTCGAACGGTTCCTTGCAGTCCTTGCACACATAAAGCGCCTTGCAGGACGTGGAGCCGAAGCGGGTGAGTTCCTTGGTGTTGAGGCTGGCGCACTGCGGGCATTTCACAGCCATCGTCAGGCGGATGGGACCTGCGTGGCGGACGGCACTGGACATGCCCGACGGCGGCGCGATGCCGTATTCCTGCAGCTTGGCTTTGCCGGCGTCGGTCATCCAGTCCGTAGTCCAGGCCGGCGCGAGGACCAGGTCCACGTCCACGCTGGCGTAGCCTTCCTTAGCGAAAGCAGCCGTCAGGTCATCGCGGATGGCGTCCATCGCCGGGCAGCCGGAGTACGTGGGGGTGATGGTGACGCGGACCGTGGGGGCACTTTCAGCGGCGCCGCCCAACTGACTCGCAGTTAACGTCGTCATTTCCCGTTTTGGGAGCGTTAACTGCGAGTCAGTTGGGGGGCCGACGTCCGTGTGACCTTCGACCACATCCACCGAGCGGAGGATGCCAAGGTCCGCGATGGTGAGGACGGGGATTTCCGGATCGCAGACGGTGGCGGCGATGTCCCAGGCCCTCTGCTGCGCGGTTATCCTTTCAGTGATCACCGAGGTCACCAGTTCGCGCCTGGATGCTCGCGGGCAAGCACCTGCATCTCGGCCAGGATGTAGCCAAGATGCTCCGAATGCTTGCCCTGCCTGCCACCGCCGGGTGCCGACGGAACGTCCGGCACCTCCAGCCCGGCCTCAGCCAGGACCTCCCCGGTGAGCCGGTCAAAGTCCGCGCGCAGGCTGGAAGGCTCGACGGCGGCACCCGCCTCAACGAGGCGGGTCACCAGCTCATCGTCCTCGAAGAGCTCGGCAACGTAGGGCCACATCAGCTTAAGGCCGTGAATCATCCGTTTGCGGGACTCGTCCGTTCCCCCGGCCAGGCGCAGGACCCACTGGGCGCTGTGGTCCCGGTGGTAATCAACTTCCTTCACCGACTTGGCTGCGATGGCGGCCAGCGTGGCGTCCGTGGATTCCGTCAGCCGGCGGTACAGCTCGAACTGGTAGTAGCTCACCACGAACTGCCGCGCGATGGTGGCCGCGAAGTCGCCGTTGGGCTGCTCAAAGAGGTGGGCGGAGCGGAACTCGTGCTCCCGGCGGAAGTAGGCGAGGTCATCCTCGGTCTTGACCACACCGTTGTCGCCAAGAGCGCCGCCCGCGTAGGTAAGGAAGCTCCGGGCATGGCCCAGTTGGTCCAAGGCGATGTTGCCCAGTGCCACGTCCTCCTCCAGTTCGGGAGCGCGGGAGATCCAGTGGCCCAGTCGCTGTGCCAGGATCAGGGCGTCGTCGCCCAGGCGCAGCGCATACTCGGCCACATCCTCCGTGGGTTTCGCGAGGCCGGTGCGGACCTCCAGGGCGATGTCCTCCGGGCGGAGGGCGTTGCCAGGGGTGATGCGGGTGGCGCTGGCGTTGCTGTCGCCACCCGCCACGCCGGTGGAGATGTCACCGTGGCCCGTTGCTGTTTCGGGGCTGCTCACAGGTGCTTCACCCCTTCGCTCTTGGTGTAGTAGGTGGCGTGCCGATAGTCCTTGCCCTGCGGGGACTCAAAGAACGAGCCCTTGGAGTCGGGATCGCTGGCGGCGATGGCTTCGGCCGGGACCACCCAGATGGACACGCCCTCGTTGCGGCGGGTGTACAGGTCGCGGGCGTTGCGCAGGGCCATGGCGGCGTCCGGCGCGTGCAGGGAACCGGCGTGGACGTGGCTCAGGCCGCGGCTGGACCGGACGAAAACCTCCCACAGCCCCCAGGCATGGCTGGTTTCGACAGGCTCCCCCGCCGGCCTTCCGGTGGTTGAGCCCGCCGAAACCTCGCTGGTCGACACCGCCGGGCTGGCCTTGGGCGCCTCGCGGTTGATTTCGCTGGCCGGGACTTCCGGGTTGCCATGGGGGCTCATGCTGCGTATTCCTTCGTCTTCATTGACTGTTTGGTTGCATAGGCGGCAGCTGCTTCCCTGACCCAGGCGCCGTCCTCGTGCGCTTGCCTTCTACGCTCCAGACGCTGGGCGTTGCAGGGGCCGCGGCCGGCCAGGACTTCCTTGAACTCGTTCCAGTCCAGCGGGCCGTGCTCCCACTTTTTGGTGTCCTCGTTGAAGCGGACCTCGCTGTCCGGGAGGTTGAGGCCCAGCACTCGGACCTGCTCCACCATCATGCCCACGAAGCGGCTGCGGAGTTCATCGTTACTGAAGCGCTTGATGTTCCAGGCCATGGACTGGCGGGAGTTGGGCGAATCGTCGTCCGGCGGGCCGAACATCATCAGCGCCGGGGCATACCACCGGTTCACGGCGTCCTGAGCCATCTGCTTCTGCTCCGGCGTACCATTGGCGAGCTCCAGGAGAATCTCGAAGCCCTGCCGCTGGTGGAACGACTCTTCCTTGCAGACTCGGACCATCGCACGGCCGTAGGGCCCGTACGAGGCACGGCACAGCGGCACCTGGTTGCAGATGGCGGCACCGTCCACCAGCCAGCCGATGGCACCCATGTCCGCCCACGTCCGGGCCGGGTAGTTGAAGATGGACGAGTACCGGGCCTTGCCGGCGATCAGCGCGTCCATCATGTCGTCGCGGGACTGGCCCAGGGTCTCCGCGGCCGAGTACAGGTACAGGCCATGGCCGGCCTCGTCCTGGACCTTGGCCATCAGGATGGCCTTGCGCTTAAGGCTCGGCGCCCGGGAAATCCAGTTGGCCTCCGGCTGCATGCCGATGATCTCCGAATGCGCGTGCTGGGAAATCTGGCGCAGGAGGCTCTTGCGGTACCCGTCCGGCATCCAGTCCCGCGGCTCAATCCGCGAATCATCGGCGATCACGCGGTCAAAGTTCGCCCGGCCGTCCGCGTCGCGCCGGGCAGCAGCTTCACGTTCTTCCGGGGATAACTCAGCGGGCACTGACTGCAGATTCTGCATTGCCATGGTTGCTCCTAATGCAAAGGGCCCTTCCAGGCGCTATTCTTTACCGACCGTTCGTTCAGTATATGGGCCGATGGGTGATGGGGCAAGTGAAGCGGGCTCTTTATTCAGCCCTTTGCCACGAGAGTGAGCACGTCGTAAGTGGCTACGATTTCGTCTTTCTGATTGGTCAGGAGCGAGTCCCAGGCCACCTCGCCGTACTCGTCGGTTTCACGCGGGGTGATCTTCTTGGCGGTGAGGGTCACGCGGATGGAGTCCCCTGCGGCCACAGGCGTGGTGAAGCGCAGGTTCTCCAGTCCGTAGTTGGCCAGCACCGGACCCGGCGCTGGCTCCACGAACAGGCCGGCGCCCCACGCCAGCAGGAGGTAGCCGTGCGCCACGATGCCCGGGAAGAACGGGTTGGCCTCCGCAGCCTCCTGGTTGGTGTGGGCGTAGAAGGTGTCGCCGGTGGAGTTGGCGAACTTGGTGATCTCCGCCAGGGAGACCTCGCGCAGTTCGGAGCGGAAGGAGTCGCCGATGTGCAGCGTGCCCAGGTGCTTCCGGAAAGGGTGCTGGCCTTCGGTCTCGAGCGTGAAGTTCCGGTCCGCGCCCGCGTGCCAGACGCCGGTGACGGCGGTGAGCATGTTGGGCGAACCCTGGATGGCGGTGCGCTGCATGTGGTGCATCACCGAGCGGATGCCGCCCAGTTCCTCGCCGCCGCCGGCGCGTCCCGGTCCACCGTGGACCAGGTGCGGTACCGGCGAGCCGTGGCCAGTGGAGCTGCGGGCGTCTTCGCGGTTGAGCATCAGGACGCGGCCGTGGTGCGCCGCGATGCCCGTAACGAGCTCCCGCGCCACGGACGGATCGTTCGTGCAGACCGTGGCCACCAGGGAACCGCCACCCCGGGCGGCGAGGCGGACGGCGTCGGGCAGGTCCTTGTAGCCGACTACCGAAGCAACCGGGCCGAATGCCTCCAGTGAGTGCAGCGCCTCAGCCTCGGCGTCGTCCCAGCCCAGCAGCACGGGCGACATAAACGCGCCGCCCTCCACTTCGCCGGTGGTCCCGTCGGCGGAGGTGACCGACGGCGAATCAAGCGTTCCGTACGCAAGCTCACCGCCGGCTTCGAGCATCGACTGCACCGCCGCCCGGACGTCGGCGAGCTGTTCGAGCGACGCCAGCGCGCCCATGGTGACGCCCTCGGCGCGGGGGTCACCCAGGACCACACGCTCCTGGATGCGCTTGCCCACAGCGGCGATAACTGCCGGGACCAGCTCCTGCGGAACGATGGCCCGGCGGATGGAGGTGCACTTCTGGCCCGCCTTGACCGTCATCTCGGTGACCACGGACTTAACGAAGGCGTCGAACTCCGGCGTGCCCTCCACAGCGTCGGTGCCGAGGATGGCGGCGTTGAGCGAGTCGGTTTCAGAGGTGAACCGTACCCCGCCCGCCACGACATTGGGGTGCGATTTCAGGGTCAGCGCGGTGGACGCGGAGCCGGTGAAAGCCACCAGGTCGCGGTAGTCCAGCACGTCCAGGAGGCCACGGACAGAGCCCGAGATCAGCTGCAGCGAGCCGGGGGGCAAGATGTTGGATTCGATGATGGCCTTCACCACTGCCGCGGCCACATACCCGGTGGGGGTGGCCGGCTTGACGATGGTGGGGACCCCGGCGATGAAGGCAGGAGCGAGTTTCTCCAGCATGCCCCAGACCGGGAAGTTGAACGCGTTGATCTGCACGGCGACGCCCGGGATGCGCGTGTAGATGTGCTCGCCGGCGAAGGAGCCGTCCTTGGACAGGATCTCCATGGGGCCGTCCACCACCACCTGGGAGTTGGGCAGCTCGCGCCGGCCCTTGGAACCGAAAGTGAACAGCACGCCGATGCCGCCGTCGATGTCGATCATGGAGTCGATCCTCGTGGCGCCGGTCTGGGCCGAGAACGTGTGGAAGTGCTCGCGCCGGTCGTTCAGGTACTGCGCCAGTTCCTTGAGCTTGAGCGCCCGCTGGTGGAAGGTCAGCTTGCCCAGTTCCGCCTGGCCGGTGGTGCGGCCGTAGTCCACGACGGCGGCGAGGTCCAGGCCGTCGGCGCTTACCTTGGCCAGGACTTCGCCGGTGCTCGCATCCCGCACGGGGACAGCGGAAGCTGCCGATCCGGCGTCGGGCGTCCACCAGGAATCCTGCACAAAACTGGGAACGGTCTCGACGGTATTGACCGTGGCTTCAGCTGTTGCGGTGGTGGTCATCGTTGACGGGTCCTTCCAAAAAGGGGACAAACGACATCGGCCAGAGCATTACTGACCGTCCGTTCGGTAATATGACTACAGTACATGAATGTGCTGCGCCGCACACTGAAAGATCAACGCCCACAAAGGAGAGCCCATGAACGCCCCATCCCAGAACAGCTCCGACCTCGCCCCCGAACTCACCGAACCCGCACTGTGGAAAATCACCCTGGGCGAACTCGACGAGAAGATGGGCGTGAAGATCGTCGAGGAGTCCGTGGACCGCGTGGTGGCCACGATGCCAGTGGAGGGCAACAGGCAGTCGTTCGGGCTGCTGCACGGCGGCGCGTCCCTGGCAGCGGGGGAGGCTGTGGGCTCCTGGGCGGCCGTGATCCACGCCAGCACGCTGGGCAAAACGGCGGTGGGCGTCGACGTTTCCGCCACGCATCACCGCTCGGCGCGCGAGGGCCTGATCACCATCACGGCCACGCCCATTCACCTCGGCGGCACCCTCACCACCCACGAAGTCCTGATCACCAACGACGCCGGCCAGCGGCTCTGCACCCTCCGCATCACCAACTTGCTGATCAGGCGGAAGCACTAGCCGGTGCCGCCGCACCCTTGACAGCGGCCATGCATTTGGGATTACCTAATGAACATTCGGTAAATAAAGCTGGAGGCAATGACGCATGACTGAAGCAGCCCTTTCCGGGGCCACCCACCCCATCCTGGAAAACGACTACGCCTCCGAATGGATGGGCATCGAAGTCCTCGCTGTCACCGACGGCCATGCCACCATCCGCATGACCCTCCGGCAGGAAATGCTCAACGGCTTCGGCATGGCCCATGGCGGAATGATCTTCGCCTTCGCAGACACCGCCTTCGCCTTGGCCTGCAACCCAGTGAACCCGGGGCCCGGGGACGCGGACAGCATCACAGTGGCCGCCGGCGTCGACATCAACTTCCTCAAGCCCGCCTTCCGCGGCCAGGTGATTACCGCCGTTGCAGACCGTCGCTCCAGCGCAGGCCGCAGCGGGCTGTATGACATCCAAATCTTCGCCGCCGACCCTGGCGCGCAGACCGGCTCCCCGCCCAGTTCCGGCCAGCCCGGTTCCGGCCTGTTCAGTTCCGGCCAGCCGGGGGAACTCATCGCCGAGTTCCGCGGCCGCAGCCGCACCATCCCCAAGAAGTAGGACACCATGACCCTCCATGCCCCCGAAACCCCCGCCGCGACTACCGCGAGCCCTGCAACCGACGCCGTGCTGGACCGCGAGGAAACCATGTCCCGCGACGAGCTCGAGGCCCTCCAGCTCAGCCGCCTGCAGCACACGGTTGCCTACGCCTATGAGCGTGTTCCCCTCTACAAGCGCAAATTCGACGACGCCGGCATCCACCCCGCGGACCTCCGCGAACTCAGCGACCTGGGCAACTTCCCCTTCACCACCAAGGACGACCTGCGCGCCGAGTACCCGTTTGGCATGTTCGCCGTGCCGCAGCACGAAGTGGCCCGCATCCACGCCAGTTCCGGCACCACGGGCCGGCCCACCGTC
Organism: Arthrobacter sp. UYCo732; assembly: GCF_040547265.1. Classification (NCBI taxonomy): domain Bacteria; kingdom Bacillati; phylum Actinomycetota; class Actinomycetes; order Micrococcales; family Micrococcaceae; genus Arthrobacter; species Arthrobacter sp. UYCo732. Next base: position 14,317 of record NZ_JBEPPJ010000005.1, read on the forward strand.
GTCGGCTACACCAAGCAGGACCTCGCCGACTGGGCCAAACTGGTGGCCCGTTCCCTGCGCGCCTCCGGCGTCCGGCCCGGCATGAAGGTCCACAACGCCTACGGCTACGGCCTGTTCACCGGCGGCCTGGGCGCCCACGCCGGCGCCGAAGCACTCGGCTGCACCGTCATCCCCATCTCCGGCGGGCAAACCGAACGCCAGATCCAGCTCATCCAGGACTTTAAGCCGGACGCCATCCTGGCCACTCCCACCTACCTGCTCACCATCGCCGACGCCATGGCGCACATGGGCATCGACCCCGCCTCCACGTCCCTGAAGTTCGCGGTGCTGGGTGCCGAGCCCTGGACCCAGGAGATGCGGCACGAACTCGAAGTCACCATGAACATCAAGGCCTGCGACATCTACGGCCTCTCCGAGGTGATGGGCCCCGGCGTCGCCGGCGAGGCAGTAGAGACGCAGGACGGCAGCCACATCTGGGAGGACCACTTCCGCCCCGAGATCATTGACGCCTTCAACCCGTTGGTGGGCACGGAGAACGTGCTGCGTGACGGCGAGCACGGCGAGCTCGTGTTCACCTCCCTCACCAAGGAAGCGCTGCCCATCATCCGCTACCGCACCAAGGACCTCACCCGCCTGCTGCCCGGCACCGCCCGCCCCGCGCACCGCCGCATGGGCCGCATCACCGGCCGCAGCGACGACATGATCATCCTTCGCGGCGTGAATGTCTTCCCCTCGCAGATTGAAGAAATCGCGCTGCGGATTCCCGAGCTGAGCCCGCATTTCCAGTTGGAACTCACCCGGCCGGAAAACCAGCGGATGGACCGGATGACGGTGAAGATCGAACGCCGGGAGACGGCGACAGTTGAGCAGAGTACGACGGCGGGGCGCACCTTGCAGGAGCAAATCAAGATCCATGTGGGTTCTTCGTGCACGGTGGACGTGGTGGAGCCCGGCTCGCTGGAGCGGTCCAACGGCAAGCTGAAGCGTATCTACGACCTGCGGCCGCAGCAGTAGTGAGGCCGGGCGGTGCAGCCTCCCGGCTGCGCCGCCTGACTGACCATTCATGAGAAAATAGGCACCATGCCCAGCACCACTGAGACAGCCAGCACCGCCGCCGCCAAGCGAGGGCGCCCCGGTTACGACCAGCAGTCCGTGCTGCTCATCGCCGTCGACGTCTTCAACCGGCACGGCTACGACGCCACCTCCATGGGCATCCTGGCCGAAAACCTGGGCATCTCGAAGTCCGCCATCTACCACCACGTGCCGTCCAAGGGTGACCTCCTGAAGCTGGCCCTGGATCACGCGCTCGGTGGCCTCGAGGCCATCCTGGAACAGCCCGAAGCCAGCTCCGGCGCGGCCGATTCACGGCTGGAATATGTGCTGCGGCAGACCGTCGCCGTACTGGTGGAGCGCCTGCCTTTTGTCACCCTGCTCCTGCGCCTGCGCGGCAACACGGAGATCGAACGTGACGCCTTGGAACGCCGCCGCGCCTTCGACCACGAGGTGGCAGGGCTCATCTCGGCGGCACGCGACGAGGGATCGCTGCGCCAGGACATCGACCCGCGCACCGTGACCCGACTGCTGTTCGGCACCATCAACTCGATCGTCGAATGGTACAAACCGGGCGGATCCCTCTCCCCCGAAAAACTGGCCGACGACGTCATCACCATCGCGTTCGACGGGCTTCACGCAGCCCGCTAGCAGTTGACCTCCACAGCGCAGCATGCCATCTTTATAGAACGAACGGTCGGTAACTAATTCAAGTCCGGCCCCGGTTGCCTGGTGTAAAGGATCTGTTCTTATGGTTGAGGCTTTTCTTGTTGGTGGCGTCCGGACACCGGTGGGCCGTTACGGCGGAGCGCTTTCCTCGGTCCGCCCAGACGATTTGGCCGCACTGGTGGTCCGCGAGGCTGTCTCCCGTGCCGGCCTGGATCCGGACAGCATTGAGGAAGTGATCCTCGGCAACGCCAACGGCGCCGGCGAGGAAAATCGCAATGTGGCCCGGATGGCAACCCTGCTTGCCGGCCTCCCCCTTCACATCTCCGGCATCACGGTCAACCGGCTGTGTGCGTCCGGGCTGAGCGCCATCATCCAGGCCAGCCACATGATCAAGTCCGGTGCCGCGGATGTGGTGATCGCCGGCGGCGTGGAGTCCATGAGCCGGGCGCCGTGGGTCCAGGAAAAGCCAGCCACCGCCTTCGCCAAGCCCGGCCAGATCTTCGACACCTCCATTGGCTGGCGGTTCGTGAACCCGCTCTTCCAGAAGGGCGAACTGGCGCGCAACGGCAAGATGACCTACTCCATGCCGGAAACCGCGGAAGAGGTAGCCCGCGTGGACGGCATCTCCCGCGAGGACGCGGACGCCTTCGCGGTCCAGTCCCACGAACGCGCTCTCGCCGCCATCGCAGCCGGACGGTTCACGGACGAAATCGTTCCCGTGACCGTCAAGTCCCGCAAAGCCGAAACCGTGGTGGACACCGATGAGGGCCCCCGGGCGGGCACCACCATGGACGTCCTGGCAGTTCTGCGCCCGGTGGTCAAGGGCGGTTCTGTGGTCACTGCCGGCAACTCCTCCACCCTGAACGACGGCGCCTCAGCCATCATCGTCGCGTCCGAGGCCGCCATCGAAAGGCTGGGCCTGACGCCCCGGGCCCGGATCATCGACGGCGCCTCCGCCGGCTGCGAACCCGAAATTATGGGCATCGGCCCTGTCCCCGCCACGCAAAAAGTCCTCCTGCGGAGCGGGCTCAGTGTAGGCGACCTTGGCGCCGTCGAACTCAACGAGGCGTTCGCCACGCAATCGCTGGCCAGCATGCGGCGGCTGGGCCTGGATCCGGACATTGTCAACAACGACGGCGGCGCCATCAGTCTGGGGCATCCGCTCGGTTCCAGCGGCTCACGGATCGCCATCACCCTGCTCGGCCGGATGGAACGCGAGGACGCCAAACTTGGCCTCGCCACCATGTGCATCGGCGTCGGACAGGGCACCGCGATGCTGCTGGAGCGCGTCTGATGCCGGCGCCGGAGAATGGGAACGGATCCCTCGCAAACGAACGCTTCAGCACCCTCCTGGTCGAGGAACGTGAGGACCGCGTGGTGGTCCTCCTTAACCGGCCGGAGGTACGGAACGCCATCGACCAGCAGATGGTGGACGAACTGCACGTGGTCTGCGCCGCTCTGGAACAGACCCCCAAAGTCCTAATCATGGCCGGCGTGGACGGTGTATTCGCCTCCGGGGCGGACATTGCCCAGCTACGCGAGCGGCGCCGTGACGACGCGCTGCAGGGCATCAATTCCACAATCTTTGTCCGGATTGCCAAGTTGCCCCTGCCCGTTATCGCGGCGCTGGATGGCTACTGCCTGGGCGGCGGTGCCGAACTCGCATACGCCGCGGACTTCCGGATCGGAACACCCAGCGTCCGGATCGGCAATCCCGAAACCGGGCTGGGCATCCTCGCAGCGGCCGGCGCCAGCTGGCGGCTCAAGGAACTGGTGGGGGAACCGCTGGCCAAGCAGATCCTGCTCGCGGGCCTGGTGCTGAGGGCAGAGGACGCCCTGTCCGCCAGCCTCATCACGGAAATCCACGAGGCGCCGGACCTGATGGACGCCGCCCACAACCTCGCAGACAGGATCGGCCGCCAGGACCCGCTGGCCGTGCGGATCACGAAGTCCGTGTTCCACGCCCCGGCCGAGTCGCATCCGCTGATTGACCAGCTGGCGCAGGGAATCCTCTTTGAATCCCAGGCGAAGTTCGACCGCATGCAGGCGTTCCTGGACAAAAAGTCGGGGAGCAAGAAGCCGGAAAATGAGCCAGGCGACACCAAGACGGAGAAGAAGCAGTCATGACGAATCCGAACCTTCCTTCCAGCGTCGGCGTCCTCGGCGGCGGCCGCATGGGCGCGGGAATCGCCCACGCCTTCCTCATCAACGGGGCCAACGTCCTGGTGGTGGAGCGCGATGAAGAGTCCGCCGAAGCCGCCCGGGAACGGGTGGAATCCGCGGCCGCCAAAAGCATCGAACGCGGCGCCACCGACGTCAACCTGGATGAGATGGCGTCCCGGCTCGCGGTGGCGGTGGATTACAACGACTTCGCCGACCGCCAGTTGGTTGTGGAGGCCGTTCCCGAGGACTGGGACCTGAAGGTCACCGCGCTCCGGGGCATCGAAGAGCGCCTGGCCGAGGACGCATACCTGGCGTCCAACACGTCATCCCTGTCGGTCAATGGCCTGGCCCGGGAGCTGAAGCGGCCACAAAACTTCCTCGGCCTGCATTTCTTCAACCCGGTCCCAGCATCCACGCTCATTGAGGTGGTACTCGGCGAGCAAACCTCCGCGGACCTGGCCGCCGCAGCGAAAAGGTGGGTGGAGGCACTCGGCAAGACCGCCGTCGTCGTAAACGACGCGCCCGGCTTTGCCTCCTCACGCCTCGGCGTGGCCATCGCGCTGGAGGCCATGCGCATGGTGGAGGATGGGGTGGCCTCCCCGGCGGATATCGACGCCGCCATGGTCCTCGGCTACAAGCACCCCACCGGCCCGCTGAGGACCACGGACATCGTGGGCCTGGACGTGCGGCTGGGCATCGCCGAATACCTGCAGTCCACGCTCGGGGACCGGTTCGCCCCGCCGCAGATCCTCAAGGACAAGGTGGCCCGCGGCGAGCTGGGCCGCAAGAGCGGCAAGGGCTTTTTCGACTGGTCCTGACCTGGTGGGTACGACGGCAGGACAGATACGACGGCGGGCCGGCCCCCTTTTTGGGAGCCGTCCCGCCGCAGGTTAACCCTGCTTAGAGGGTGGCGGTGTCAAGCACGAAGCGGTACCGGACGTCCGAAGCCAGGACGCGCTCGTAGGCGTCGTTGATCTTTTCGGCCGGGATGACCTCGATCTCCGCACCGATGCCATACTCGGCGCAGAAGTTCAGCATCTCCTGGGTTTCGGGGATGCCGCCGATCATGGAGCCGGCGAACGACCGGCGCCCGCCGATCAGGGCGAAGGCGTTGACGGGAAGCGGATCGGCCGGGGCACCCACGTTGACCAGCGCGCCGTCGAGGGTCAGCAGCTGCAGGTAGGAACTGATGTCGATCGAAGCGCTGACCGTATTGATGATCAGGTCGAAGCTGCTGGCAAGCTCTTCAAACGTGCCGGGATCGCTGGTGGCGAAGTAGTGGTCCGCGCCCAGCCGCAGGCCATCTTCCTGCTTCTTGAGCGACTGCGAGAGGACCGTGACCTCGGCGCCCATCGCGTGGGCGAGCTTGACCGCCATGTGGCCGAGGCCGCCGAGCCCAACGACGGCTACCTTCTTGCCCGGGCCGGCGTTCCAGTGGCGCAGCGGCGAGTAGGTGGTGATGCCGGCGCACAGCAGGGGAGCCGCGACGTCGAGTTCGATGCCCTCGGGGATGGTCACGACGAAGTCTTCGGTCACGACGACGTGGGTGGAGTAGCCGCCCTGGGTGATGGTGCCATCGCGGTCCACGGCGCCGTAGGTGCCGGTGTTGCCCTTGAGGCAGTACTGCTCCTCGCCGGCCTGGCAGTTGACGCACTCGCCGCAAGAGTTGACCATGCAGCCGACGCCAACCCGGTCACCTACTTTGTGCCGCGTGACGGCGGAGCCGATTTCGGTGACGACACCGGCGATCTCGTGGCCGGGCACCAGCGGATACTGCTGCGGGCCCCAGTCGCCGCGGACGGTGTGGATGTCGGAGTGGCAGATGCCGGCGTACTTGATCTCGATCAGGACGTCGTGCGGGCCGACGGCGCGGCGTTCGACGGTGATGGGGATGAGGTTCTCGGTGGAGGACGGCGATGCATAGGCCTTGACGGTAGTCATGGGTCTCCTGTGTCTTTCTTGGGGGGATAACTGGATGCTACAGGGGGTTGGTTAACATCAAACCCTGTCCGGGCACATCCAGGGAGGGCCCTGCTGAAACGGGTTACGGCAGACCCCCTTTAGCGGCCCTCGTACTCGGCGTCGCTGATGTGCTCGTGCCAGATGGTGGTGGCGGCCGGGTCGTCGCCGTTCACCAGGATGGCGATGCGTCGCCGGCGAACTGTTCCGGCGGGTTCTTGGTGGTCTCGCGGGTTGGTCCGATGTTCATGGCGCTCCCTTTCAGGTGCTAATTGCTGCAGGATGTTGCGGGCAGTAATGAGTCTCGTTCGAGTTGCGGGCTCTGGGGAGTTTCCGGGCGTGCGGAATGCGGGCGTGAGGAATGCGGGCGGGCCAGGACCAGGAGCCCGAACAGGGACAGCAGCGCTCCGCCGATCATGAGCACGGCCATGGGCACCGCAGTCTCGTCGCCGCCCAGGCCCGCGATGGGGGCAACGATGCCCGCAGCCAGTGCGATGATCTGCCCTATCAAAATGACGCGGCGGGTGGGCACCCGCCCGGCCAGGCGTGCGGAGACGAGTGCGGCGATGGTCATGCCGCCCGCGTTCGCGGCGAAAACCACTGAGTATTCCACTGGCGAGAGCCCGTTCATGTTCTGCAGGATGAACGCGGACGGGGCCACGTAGGCGAACAGGGCAATGAAGGCCGACGACGGCACCACCACGTAGCCAACGAAGCGGCGGTTCGAAAGCACAGCCTTAGCCGCACGGCCGGATTCGCCCAGTCCGCCTGCGTGCCGTTTCCCCGGCGGCATGGACTCCGGAACGACGAACAGGGCACAGAGCGTCATCAGGATGCCCAGGGCGGCGAGGGTCCAGAAGGTCATCCGCCAGCCGGTCAGCTGCAGGATGACCGCGCCGCCGAACTCACGGGACAGGCGCGGGAACGCCGGGACGTACATGTCGGTGGCCAGCGGAGCGACGGCGGTGAGGAAGATGACCGTGGCCACGAGTCTCGCCGGGACGGCCGTCTGCGGCGCTGCTGCCGGTGTGTGCATGGGCTGGTGCTCCATCTGGTTGATGACTGGCCTGGTTGATGACTGGCTGGTCAGTGGCTTGGGAGTTGTTTCCATCAAACCGGCTCCGGGAAGGCTCAGCGAGGGCATTGCTGAAACGCGTTATGGCAGAGCCTCCCAACGTTTTCCGGATCCGTCGTACCGTGTCCTTATGGATAACCGAGCCGAGATCCGGCAGTTCCTCTCCACCCGCCGGGGGCGCATCACACCGGAACAGGCCGGCATCGAACCCTACGGCCGGCGTCGTGTGCCCGGACTTCGGCGGGAGGAAGTGGCGCGCCTCGCCGGTGTCAGCGTGGACTATTACACCCGGCTGGAACGCGGAAACCTCACCGGCGTTTCGGACAGCGTCCTGGATGCCATCGCCCGTGCCCTGGAACTTGACCGGGCCGAACATGACCACCTCTATGACCTCGCCCGCACGGCGAACACCTCAGGCCGGAAACGTGCTGCAGCCCCGGTGCCCTCAGCCGTGCGCCCCGAGCTGCAGTTCCTGCTCGACACCATTACCGGGGCGCCGGCTTTCATCGGGAACAACCGGATGGACATCGTGGCCGCCAACACCCTGGGCTACGCCCTGTATTCGGAGATGTACCGCGGCACCGCACGCCCGGCCAACCATTCCCGTTTCATCTTCCTCGACCCGCGGGCGCACAACTTCTACGCCGACTGGGAGCGGGCGGCAAACACCAACGTCGCCATCCTGCGCCGCGAAGCAGGCCGGAACCCGCACGACAAGGGCATCGCCGAACTGGTTGGTGAGCTCTCGATGCGCAGTGACGATTTCCGCACCCGGTGGGCAGCGCATAACGTCCGGCGGCACTACGCCGGCACCAAGATTTTTCAGCACCCGGTGGTGGGGCCCCTAGAGCTGAACTACCAAGTACTCGGGCTGGAAGAGGACCCCGGGCATACGCTGACGGTCTACCCTGCCACTCCTGGCAGCCCCGCCGAGGAAGCCCTCAAGCTCCTCGCTTCCTGGGCCGTGACCGAGCACATCACCGAAGCCGCCCAGGCGCACGCCCGAGGCTAACTGCCGCCAGCCGCTGCGCCGAGTGCCACGCTCGTTTGAGTCAGTGCGTACGCCGCGCGGCCGCCGTCGGGCGTTCCCTTGATGGGAAGCCCCCCGCGCGAGGTGAACTCGCGCGCGGGGGCTTCCAAGGTTCCGTTCGGGGGTTCGAACCAGGTACGGCAGCGAGTCCGCTCCTGGCGTCACGTTGTTCTCGGGGCTGTAGAACGCTCCGCAGATGGCAGCGGTGGGCGGCCATGTGAAGAACTGGAAGATGGCACAGGCCGAGTCACCGGTGGGCAGCGCACTCGTTTTCATTCCGTAGGCCGCTGCCGGAGTATCGGCCGGCCCCGGAGCGGCATCGTTCCCGCGGGTCTCGAAAATGTACCGCGGTGCGGTGCCGTTGTGAGCCAGTGCCGGCAGTTCCTGTGACTCCAGCACCGAGTACGGGTGACGCTCCATACACGTGGAACCGGTGGCCAAATTGGTCCGAAGGGAGGCCAGCGGCTTGCCTGCCTGGTTGGTCACCTCCGCGAACACACCGCCGCCTGCAGGCAGTTCCCCGGCCGGCTCCCTGACGCTCCACGCCGCGGGAAGGTCGAACGCCAGCTGGCCGTCCGCCGTGGTGTGCACCCTCCACGGGGCCGACCCCGGCGCGGTGGCCGTTGCGCCGGGCGCCGCAGTTGCGGTTCCCGTTGCTGTCGCCGTGGCGCAGGGGACCGTGGAGCTGGGATTTCCGGTCGACGGCGGCGCTGCCTGCGGCGCGCACGCGGTGAGGAGGAAGGCAACGAGAAACGTTGCGGGAATCGCTCTGCCGAACGGCGCTGGCCTGCGCATCTCACCCTCCTTGGGGCTGGCTATGGCCCCAATGTTGTCCGGGCGCGCAGCACGAAAAGGTCTCCCCACGGGCCTTTTGGCACCGAACTGTTGCGGCATGTAACGATCGAATTTTGCGGCTCAGTCCTCGCCAGCGGGGGTGGTGGTCTCCTCATCCAAAAAAATTGATGCGATCTTGAGTGAACCCTTCGTAACCCATGCGGTTAGCGGTTCACGCTGGACGTATCGGCACAAACGGCGGGGAAGCAGGAAGATTCATGGGGAACGAATCAGCTCTCGACGAGGTAGTCGCGGTCGGAGGAGTGATCACCGATCACCATCCGCTCGATTTCTACAGCTTGGGGCTGGCCGGTTGCATTGACCGGCTGACCGCCCCTCTCCGCCAGCAAGGGACGGCGGTCCGCTGGGATACTCCGCACTGGGGCGTCGAGATCCCGGCGGACTGCGCGTCCCTGCTCTACCAGTCAGCCCGCGAAGCACTGAGCAACGCCTTCAAGTACTCAGAGGCCGCCGAACTTACCGTCCAGCTGGCCGCCATCGATCACGGCGTGCGCCTGGTAGTGACCGACGACGGCACGGGCTTTGACAGTCAGCTCGCCTTCAGCGGGCGGCACCACGGGTACGGGCTGCGGCTGATGTCCGTGGCCGTGCACGAGGCCGGCGGCACCGTTCGGGTTTGTTCGACGCCGGGGCAAGGCACCACTGTCACGGTGACCCTGCCCCTGGACTGAGCCCGGGCTTGGGATGGACGGCCTACCGTGAAAGCTTGTCCGGGTCCGGCTCCGGGTCGCCGATGTGGCCCGGCGCATTGGCGGCCAGCCCCCGCTGAACGAACGCGCTGTATTCCTCCATGTAGTGCCGCAGGAACTTGGCCGTCGATTCGTCCTGGACTTCGCCGCCTTCCCCGAAGACCTCGGGCTTGAACTGGATAGACAGACCTCCGGGGCATTGAGCTGGGGAGCACCCAGAAAGCTCAGCACGCCGCGCATGGAGGACTGCATCACGGCCGTCCCGATGCGTCGTAGTCGTAGCCATAGAGCGGCAGGTCTCTGATGGGGATCTCGGTGAATTCGAGGTCCTCCGGCGCGAGGTTGATCAGCGCCTGGGAGAGCGTGCGGTTGATGGACCCTGTTGCCAGGCTCCCCACGAAATATCCGATCTTGTACGTTGCCATGCGATTGTTTCCTTGCCATCAGCCGGCGGCCCGGCTGGCCAGTGAGTTTTGGGCGGTGAAGCGGCACAGTGCCCCCTCAGTCCAGCACAAAACCCTGCCACAGCCATAGGTACTCCGGGGTTATTGACACTCCGCTGCCGGAGGCGCTGAATGATGAATATGCCGCCATCCACCACGCATCCCGGGGAGCATCTGTCATGAAGGACAAACCAGTACCAGCGCAGCGGATCCACAGCGAGGCACCGGCCGAAGGGGACGAAGCCGCGGACCCCACCGACATCCGCGTGCATTCGCAGGAACCGGCCGAAGGCGCCGACCCCGACGATGACTAGCCATCAGCCTGTTCCAGTCGAAGGAGGCGCCATGAGCAGCAAAGTGGAGAAACGCATTGCGGTGGACGTGCCCGTCAGCACGGCTTGCAACTAGTGGACGCAGTTTGAGGAATTCCCACACTTCGTGGACGGTGTGGAAGGCGTGACCAGGCTCAGCGCTAACCGGCTGAAATGGGTGGCGCGCATCGTCGGCGTCCGCAGGGAATGGGAGGCAACCATCCTGGAGCAGGTCCCGGACCACAGGGTTGCGTGGGCGAGCACCGAAGGCGCCACAAACTCCGGCGCCGTGGAATTCTCCGACGCCGGCGGGAACCGGACCGAGGTGTCCCCCACCCTCGAGTACCTGCCGGAGGGAACGCTGGAGAAGGTAGGCGACCTCCTGCATGTGGTGGGCCGCCAGGCAAACCAGGATCTGGGGAACTTCGAAGACTTCATCGAACACGAGGGCCACGCCACCGGGGCATCGCGGGAGTCAGTCCCTGGAGGCGCCCGGGGCGCAGCCAGCGATGCGCCCCACGAATACAACCGGTTCGCACCCTCGTTCGACCAAACAGGCGGCCTGGTGGATCTCGAAGGCGAGTCGGATGAATCGGCGGACGGCGAGCACCACAGCAGGGGTGATCGCAGGCGCGGCCGGCCCAACGACAGGACCGCCCCGCCCCTTGGCGGCAGCCTGGGCGGCCGCTAGTCCCAGGCCGGCACCAGCACTACTTCGTACTGGGTGGCCGTGGTGTCGCCGAACTTGGCGTTCACTGCGGCCAGCCTGGCGCCGGAGCGCGAGTTGCCGAAAAGGGCAACGGTTGTGGGCACTTTGAAGTCCCTGCTGGTGATGACGTCCCGGATCTCGCCGGAGGACAGATCATCGGCGAGCCTGATGCGGCTGATCTGGTTCGAGAAGTTCTGCACCGCCCAGAGCTGATGGCCCCGGACCAGGATGCCGTCAACATTGGGCACATCCACGCCGGCAATAACCGCACTGTTGCCGGTCTCCGGGTCCACGGTGAAGAGCTTGCCGAAGCCCGAGTGGGCAACGATCAGCGTCCCGCCGCCGTCGGCTGCAGCGATGCCATTGAGGTTAAAGTCGCCCGCGAACTCTGCGGCCGGGCCATGCAGCGTCAGCGTCTGCACATCCCCGAGCCTGCCGTGCCGGCCCACCGGAATGAAGTACAGCTGCGCAGCTGCTGAATTGGTGAACCAGGCCCCATCGCGGGTGAGCGTGACGTCGTTGATGAAGCCGGATGCCAGGGTGAAGTCCTTGACCGGCTTGCCCGACTCAGTGTCATAGACATACGCCTTGCCAGTGGCGCCGCCTGCCACGAACAGCAGGTCGTTCCGGACATCGGCTTTCATGCCGACGGCGGCCCGTTGCGTCGAATCAAAATCGGAAACATCAATGAACAGTTCTGCGCTGCCGCCACGGATGTCACCGCGGTAAATGTCACCGAGCAGCAGGTCGCCGGCGTAGAAGGTTGTTCCCCTCCCGGCAGCGATCCCCTCCGCAGAGGTGGCGCCCTCAAGCACAATGACTGAGTCTCCTGGCGGCGTAGCTACGGCCGGGCTGACAGGTGCCAGCAGCCCCATGAGCGCGAAGAAGACCATGGCGGTACGGCGTTGTACTTTTCCTGAATTGTGGGTTGTGCGGGCCATTTTGGATTCCTTGATTCGACGGATCCGCACAGGCCAACATGCGGCAGGCCCGCACGGTTATCCTGCCAGTTTAAGCACCCCGCGCGGTGCCCGCCAGACTTCAAACCCCCTCCTTGGCCGGTCACACTCCGCCCGCCGGAGCCGTACAAGAGGCACCGGACCGCGCACTCTGCTTACAATCGAAACCTCAACCGCCTACTGAGGGACCCATGAAGAAACTCGCCACCGCCCTGATCGCCGCCGGCCTCGTACTCACCGCTTCGGCATGCACCGCGCCCACCAAACTTTCCACCGCCGAAACCTGCGAGCGCGTCCAGGTTGTCATCTCTAACCCCACAAACGGCGGCGGCCAGACCAAGACCGGCCTGGTGCGCCTCGCCAACCAGATCCGGCCCATCGAAGCCGTGGCATCGGACGACCTCAAGCCCGCGCTCGGATCCCTGATCGAGTACGCGGATGAGGCCTCCAAGGAGACCCCGGACCAGGACAAGATTGCAGAGATGCAGTCGAACAATCAGGCTGCCAACAAGGCGCTGTCCACCTTCTGCCAATAGGCTCCCGCGGGAGCGTGCGACGGCGGCCGGCCAGCCGCCGTCGTACGCTGCCCTGCACTGCCGATGTGGCCGGCCTTCTAACGCCGAATCCAAGCACGCACCACCGCGGCCACCAGCTCCATGGCGTGGTGCGCGGAAACTTCCCCGGCGTACTGCAGTGCTGCCTGCCACAGGGCCCGCAGTGCGCTTATGTCCTCGGTGGCCAGTGCGGCGTTCACGTTGCTGTCCTTGATGGAGTCCAGCGGCTGGGGTGCGAAGCATCCGGCCTCGCTGTCGCACCGCAGGTTCTGCCAGTGCGTGGACGTCACCAGCCACCCGTCCTTGAGCGGGGTCCCGGCGGCGTCGAATACTTCAATGAGCGCATCGATGTGCCCATGGAACGGGCACGGGCCATCCGGTGCGGGCAGGTCCCTATAAGACGGCCAGCAGGACGGCCGTGGCCGCCGTATCCGCTGCGAGATAGCCGCGCATGACGCGGGCGAACACGCCCGGCGCCGCTTCCATGGGGGCGTCCACGCGGAGCGGGGCACCGAGCAGGTTGCCCTGCATGGTCACGAAAACAAACGACTCGCGGGGCTCGGCGCCCAGTGCGTGCGGGATGAAACCGAGGATGTCGGCCGGGCCGGTAGCGCGGATTGCAACAGTCATGGTGTTGCTCCTTTTGTCCGAAGATGGGGTGAGGGGACGGCGTAACCGTGCCATCTGCGTCCCTGATTCCCCCGTTGTTTTTGGCTGCTGGCGAAGCTTGCGGAGCTGTGGCCGACGGAGGCCCCTCCACCCGCAGGGCAAGATCCGGGAAATCTTCGGAGGAAATCAGCGACGCAGGAGGGGCTGGCTCCCAAAAACTCTTCGGGTAGTTCGGCGGAGGGGGGCATCGAAGGCACCAGCAAGGGCACGCATTGCATGAGCACAGGTCAGCGCGATTTCCACCATGGGTTCCCCTCACTCCTGACAAGACGGTGGCCGACCTTGCAGCATGAAAATGATTCATTGAAAAGCTTTTTGCCGGGACCTCGAAGGCCGAGAATAAGGGATTCACCTGGGCATTCACAGTCACAGGAGGCTACAGCACAGCATCCGTACCTCAGGGGCGGCTTCCCAGACAATACAGAGTTCCACACCAGCAAAGTTGGGGCCGGGAACACAAGGAAAATCCCTTACACAGCATTGAGATTCCTTCAGCTGGTAGGTGTCCGCTTATCCGTGAGCGATGAGCACGCCTCCGAGAGCGACCCGGAAAAGCGTCTGGGCGGCGGGCGCAGCCTCCGGGCTGGTGGTTGCATGGCGCATAAGAGTCCTCCTCGGGTAGCTTTGCCGTCGACCTGGCTGGCGCTCTCAGGCCACCACGAGTCTAGGCTGGCGACACCAACCGATCACGCGAGGAAGCGCGATCCGGGACGAGCTGCCGGCAGCGGATCCTGGCCAAGGTGAGGCCGCATCATCCTCAGGCTTCCCGCACTGGCTCACTGCCAGTGGCAGCTGCACTGGCGCAGGAAACTAGCCAGCTACATCGAATGTTGGCCAGGAAGCCTAGCCCCCTGCACTTATGTAATAATATTCGCATGGATGCAGATAGGGATTGCGGGTTGCACGTGGACAGCGGATACGTCGAGCTGGCCGTCGAAATCTTCGCCATGCTCGCGGACGCGACCCGGGTGCGGCTGATCCTGGCGTTGCGCGACGGCGAAATGTCCGTCAACGACCTCGCCGAAACCGTGGGCAAGCCCCAGTCCGCCGTGTCGCAACACCTGGCCAAGATGCGGCTGGGCCGGATGGTCTCCACCCGCCAGGAAGGAACCAGGGTGTACTACCGGCTCGAGAACGAGCACGCCCGCCAGCTGGTCGCGGATGCTATCTTCCAGGCCGAACATTCCCTGGGCGGCACACCGCGCCACCACCACCGGACGACAGGGACCAAGAACCCATGAAACAGACCCACGATCACACCCAGGACCACGGTACGGTCGGGCCGACCCACACCCACGATCACGATCAGGATCATGGCCGCGACCTCGAGCATGACCCTGAGCACGGGCATGAGCATGGGCACGGGCACCCTCGCGGACTGAAGGGTTTCTTCCACGGTTTGTTCGTTCCGCACAGCCATGACGCGGCGGATTCGGTGGACGAAGCGATGGAATCCTCCGTCAAGGGCATCCGGGCCCTGAAGATCTCCCTCGCGGTGCTGGCGGTCACCTCGCTGCTGCAGCTGACGGTCTTTCTTTTCAGCGGCTCGGTGGCCCTGCTGGCGGACACCATCCATAACTTCTCCGACGCCCTGACCGCCGTTCCCCTGTGGGTGGCCTTCATTCTCAGCCGCCGTGCGGCGACGCGGACCTACAATCACGGCTTCGGCCGGGCCGAGGACCTGGCCGGGCTGTTCATCATTGCCATGGTCGCCCTCTCCGCCGTGGTGGCTGCGGTGGAGTCGGTTATCCGCATCTTCCAGCCCCAGCCCCTGAACAACCTCGGCTGGGTTCTGGCCGCCGGCCTGCTCGGCTTCGCCGGCAATGAGATCGTCGCGGTCTACCGGATCCGGGTCGGCAAGGAAATCGGTTCCGCGGCACTGGTCGCGGACGGTGTCCACGCCCGGACCGACGGCTTTACCTCCCTGGCCGTCGTCGCAGGTGTCATCGGCGTCTGGCTCGGGTTCCCCCTGGCGGACCCCATCATCGGCATCCTGATCTCGGTCGCCATCTTCGTCCTGCTGTGGGGCACGGCCCGGGACATCGGCCGCCGGCTTCTGGACGGCGTGGAACCGGGCCTGCTGGAACGCGCGGAAGCTGCCATCGCGCCGGTCGCCCCGGCAGCGTCCACCGTCAGGCTGCGCTGGAGCGGACACCGGCTCCACGTGGAAGTCACCACACCCGCGGACCCGGACTGGACCATGGCCGACCTCGCGGACCTCAGCCGTTCTGTGGAAGAAGTCGTGCGGTCCAACATCCGCAACGTCGGATCGGTTCTCGTCGTTGCCCGCTAATCGATCCCCCGCGCCACAGGGAGACGCTAGTTCAGCTGCGCCGAGTAGCGCCGACCCCTGTCCCGATTCCGTCGACGTCGCCGTCGCCGTCGGCGGAGGGTTCGCATTCGTCACCGTGACTACCGACGGGTATGAACTCGTGCCAGTTCGGAGTCGAAGAGTCCGTGGTTGCGTGGGCGGAACAGTACTGCGCAATGGCGGATCTCGCCGTGCACAGGTATCGGGGGTCGTGGGGTGTGCCCCCCTGCATCGAGGAATGGGACCGCGACCCAGCGCTTCTGGTGCCGTTCGACGAAGGAACGGCCGCCTTCGTCGCGAAAGAGCAGGGCATCCGAACATCCCTCGATGAAGGCGTCGCCGATCTTCGTATGGCTGCGCACTGACAAGAAACCGGACCTGGGGTCTTGCCCGAGTGAAGACTCGCAGCTCGCCAGGAATCAACCCCAGGGTGAGATGTGAAGTGCGCGTCACCGCGGGACGAGGAGGTCGCTTTGCCGAGGCCGTGGAGGCCACCCTCCGCGTTGCCAATGCGCTCGTGTCCCACCGTCCGGGCCAGCCGCTTTGGCGGGCTGGTGGTGATGGACCGGCACCTGTACTGCCAGCTCGCGCTGCGCACAGCGAAGGGCTTGCCGCGCGGCCGACTGCTCCCCCGGCTGCTGTCCCGCCTGGCGGCACCCGATGCCGTGGTGCACCTGGATGTGGAACCCGCGGTGGCCCACCGGCGCATCATGGCGCCCGGCACAGATACCGAGACGCTGGCAGACCTGGTGTCACTCCAAAACGCCTACCGATCCCTGCCGGAGTACCGGTCCTTCCTCAAGCTCGACGCCGGCCAGCCGCCTGCGGACGTGGTGGACTCACTGCAGCACAGCGTGCGTTACAAATATGCCGTGCCCGTCTAAGCCCCGGCAACAGTCCCCCGCAACAGTCAGCGCCGGCTCAAATCAGCGCGTGCAATCCCCGGCTCCGCGGCCGGCCGAAGGACGCCGTCCCCAAAAACTCGACGGCGACGAACGGCTCGGCGCCAACCACCCACTCATCGTGCCCGGGCGGCAGCGCATACGTGTCGTGGGCGCGGATAGTGGAGCTCACGCCGTCGGACGTTTGAATCTGCAGCGAGCCGGAGACGCAATAGCCCAGGTGGTTGTGTTCGCAGAACTCCGTCAGTTCAGTGGGTTTGGCGGACTCGGACCAACGCCAGCCGGGAGCGAGGATCAGCCGGGCCACCGAGTAGTCATCGACGGTGACAAGATCGAACTCGGCCTTGTCCGGGCATCTCTTTTTGTCCGGGACGTCCAAGGACTTAACGGCCAGGGCTCGGATGAAATTTGCGGTCATAAAGGACACAGCCTAAGAAATGATTCGCGGGCGCATAAGGGACCACGCAGGGCGGCGCGGTTAAAGGCGGGCGGCAAACGTACTGCAGAGACCATTCTGAGTATCTTTAACGGTATCCCTGCCGGAGCTGAAGTCAATGAAAGATCCGGGACCTGCGGAATACTTCATATGACGCCCGGGTTGTTACGGGAGCAGAAAGCCCGCTTCACTAGTTTTTGCCTTTAGCCACCAGAGTCTCCCGAAGGAACGCCATGCGCCCCCAACTGACCATCAAGCTTCAGCCAGGTACCCAGGCCCCGGATTTCACCCTGCAGGACGCCGCCGGCAAGGCCACGTCCCTGTCTGACTACCGCGGCAAGAACGTCATCGTGTACTTCTACCCGGCCGCTGCAACACCGGGCTGCACCACCGAGGCCTGCGATTTCCGCGACAGCCTCACGTCCTTCCAGGGCTCCGGATACGAAGTGTTGGGCATTTCCCCGGACGCCCCCGAGAAGCTCGCCGACTTCGCGGGCGAGTTTGACCTGACCTTCCCGCTCCTGTCCGACGAAGACCACGCGGTGGCCCTCGCCTACGGCGCCTTCGGCGAAAAGCTGGTGAACGGCGAAATCGTCGAAGGCCTCGTCCGGTCCACCGTAGTGGTCGACCCCGCGGGCAATGTTGCGCTGGCCCAGTACCAGGTCAAGGCACAGGGCCACGTCGCAGCTCTCCGGGACGCGCTCGCGGCCTAGCCTGGCCGGTAGAGGCAGCCGCAGATCGGAGTCAGGCATGGCGATCGAAGTTCGCCCCGGCACGCTTTTTGAGGATGTCCGGACCGTTGTGGGGCCCAAGCGGCTCCACGCCAACGTGGGCTGGCCTGAGGTACCGGATCCCGGCCAAGCATCAGGGTCCGGCCGGGCCACCGCGGCTACGGCATCTGCCACCTGCGCAAAGGTGACGTGGAGTTGGCCCGCAGCTCTGGCGCCCCGACCCATCGAGGGCTACCCGGCGGACGACAAGGGCACATAGGTGGACCTCACCACGGCCGGAATGAGTCAGGGCTTTTTTCGCCAGTTATTTGGCCAGCCGGAATCGATCACCCACAGGGCCAGCAGAAGCGCGTCCATGGTCATAAGCCCAGCTAAAAGGTAAGCCCAACCTGTATACCAATGCACGGCGATCTCCTGACTTGGTATCCCCAGCCACTCGATGGTGGTAAGTCTGGCATGGATTGGGTCAGGAAGGAACGGCTACTTCAGCAGCGCCACCAGGCGGCCGTGGACCTCGGTTTCGCGGTTGAGGCGAAGGGTGAGTTTTTCCACTTTTTCAGAAAGCTCGATGCCGACAGCCAGCCGGTCACCGGGCCAACTCGATGCCTCCCAGGATTCGCCCAGCGCCTTGGCCAGCGACCGCGAAAGGGACCGGAGCTTCCAGTAATGGCTGAGGTAATGGACAGTCCTGCGAGGACGGCGGCCCTGCTTCAAGAACCGCCACGAGCCAGCCACCCTGACCGAAAGTCCGTTATCGGATTCAGTTCTTTCCATCACCCCTGCACCGTCCTCAGGCAAGCCGCGCATTCTGTCAAAGCCTTCCTCGAAGCTCCTGCTTCGAGTGTGGCCATGGACGCTCAAGGTCCCATCAAGGCAGCGCAAATATTCCCACAAGACCTGACACCCGCGTGTGGCGTTGGGGTAGCCTGAATCGGGCTTCCGCATGACCAGTCAACTGGCGGCGTCAGACCTGTGACATGCCCCAGTTGCCTTAATACTGTAGAAGTAGAGTTATGCCATCCATGCCCGAATCCCGCCGTGCCGTTGTGATCGAGGACGACCCCGATATCCGTGGCCTCTTGGTCCGGGTCCTGGTCAAGCAGGGCTTCGAGGTAACCCAGGCCGAGGCCGGCCTCCCCGGAGTGGAAGAAGTCCGCCGCGCCAAGCCTGATCTGGTCACCCTGGACCTGAACCTCCCGGATCTGGACGGCCTGGAGGTGTGCAAGCTCCTGCGTGAGTTTTCGGACGCCTTTATTGTGATGCTGACCGCCCGTACCGATGAGCTGGACAAGCTCGCCGGCCTGGACAACGGCGCCGATGACTACATCAGCAAGCCGTTCAGCCCGCGCGAACTCCAGTCCAGGATCAACGCCCTGTTCCGCCGCCGGCAGCCGGCCACTGCCGTGGACACCGCCGCGCGCAGCGAGCTTGAGCGTGCCACCGAAGTCCAGCAAAGCCTCCTGCCCAAGGAGGACGTCCGGGTGGAGGGCTACGACCTCGCCGGCGTCTTCCGGCCCTCCCGCAGCGTGGGCGGGGACTTCTATGACTGGTACCGCACGTCGGACGGCCTGCACCTGACGTTCGCTGATGCCATGGGCAAGGGCATGGGTGCGGCCCTGATCGCGGCCACCGTCAGGGCCGTCATGCGCTCCACCGGGCACCGCCCGGACCTGGACGGGGCGTTCGCCTCCGCCGCCCGGACCATCGCGGCGGACCTCGATTCCTCCAACTCGTTCGCCACTCTCTTCCACGCCCGGCTGGATGCCGCGTCCGGCGTCGTGAATTATGTCGACGCCGGCCATGGCCTCGCCCTGCACGTCACCACCGCCGGTGCTGTCCACCGCCTGCCGAGCGGCGGTCCGCCCGTGGGCGCCTGGGCAGGCTCGGCCTGGCCGCAGGCCGCCATCGGCCTGGCCCCGGGCGATTCCCTGGTGGTGGTCAGCGACGGTGTGCTGGATGTCTTCGACTCCGTCGGGTCATTCACGGATGCCGTGCGCTCCGCCGCCCACGGACAGGCGTCCGCGCAGTCCGCGAGCGACGCCATCATGGCCCTGGCACCTGCCGAAACGGCCGAGGATGACGTCACAGTCGTCGTCGTCCGCCGCCTCCTGGCCGGAGCCGCAGCGTGAACCGCTCCTGGACCCGCGTGGTGGTGGTCCTGACCGTCATCTTCGGCCTGAACTACGTGGCCTGGCGCTGGGCGGCCTCGCTCAACTGGGATGCCTGGTGGATCGCCGTCCCCCTAGTGGTTGCCGAGACATACAGCCTGGTCGATGTGATGCTCTTTGGCATGACGGTGTGGAAACTGAAGATCCGCGAGGCCGCCCCAGTCCCGCCGTCGGACGCCACAGTTGATGTTTTTATCACCACATACAACGAAGACCTGGACATGGTCATGACCACCGCGCTGGCCGCCAAAAGGATCCGCCACCCGCACAGCACGTGGATCCTCGACGACGGCGCCCGGCCCGAACTCAAGGCCCTCGCCGAAGAGCACGGCCTGGGTTATGTGACCCGCAGCGAGGACTGGACGGCCAACGTGCCGCGCCACGCCAAGGCGGGCAACCTGAACAACGCCCTGATGGTCACCCACGGCGAATTCCTGCTGATCCTCGACGCGGACCAGATCCCGGAACCGGACATCCTGGAAAAGACCCTGGGGTACTTCAACAACCGCCGGGTGGCCCTGGTCCAGACCCCGCAGTACTTCAGCAACGTCCCCACGGACGATCCCCTCGGCAGCCAGGCTCCCCTCTTCTACGGCCCCATCCAGCAGGGCAAGGACGGCTGGAACGCGGCCTTCTTCTGCGGCTCCAACGCCATCCTGCGCCGCGAAGCCCTGATGCAGCTGGGCCTGGTGGGCTACGTCAAGGAAACCGAAAAGAGCATCCGCCGCGCGCTGACGGCCTCCCGTTCCGCCATCCGCCAGGCCCGGAAATCCGCCGATGTGGGCACTCCCCTGGTGTCTGAAGTGCTGGACGAGGTGGCGGCCGCCACCCTGGAAGCCCAGGCGCAGCTCGCCGCCGCCGAGCCCCTGGGCGAAATCACATACCGGGTCCGCCGGCGTGTGGACAACGCCGTCCAGATCCTGGTCCAGGCGGACATGTCCGCCCTGCAGGCGGACCTCGAGGAAATCGCCGCCATGGAACTTGCACACGTTGGCGACGCGGGCGTGCCCGTAGTGGCCGACGACGCCGTCCAGCGCATGGCAGCCCGCGACTGGTCGCCGCTGGGCGCACTGGAATCCGTGCAGGCCGTCCTGGACGCGCTGAACGTGGAGCGGAACGACGAAGCCCAGCCGGTGATGCCGCTGGCCACCATCTCCGTCACCGAGGACATGGCCACCGCCATGCGCATGCACGCCATGGGCTGGGAGAGCGTCTACCACCACGAAATCCTCGCCTACGGCCTGGCACCCGAGGACATCGCAACCATGCTCACCCAGCGCCTCCGCTGGGCGCAGGGAACCATCCAGGTGCTGCTCCGGGAGAACCCGCTGGTCCAGAAAGGCCTCAAGATCGGCCAGCGACTGATGTACTTCGCCACCATGTGGACCTACCTCAGCGGCTACGCGGCGGTCATCTACTTCGCCGCCCCCATCATCTACCTGCTGCTGGGCGTCCTGCCCGTCACGAGCCTCAGCTGGGACTTCTTCCTGAGGTTCATCCCGTTTATGGTGGCCAACCAACTGCTGTTCGCGGTGGCCGGCCGGGGGATCCCCACCTGGCGCGGCCAGCAGTACAGCCTCGCCCTGTTCCCCACCTGGATCAAGGCGTGTTCGACGGCGGCCAAGAACGTCTGGTTCGGCCGCCCCCTCGGGTTTGCGGTGACGCCGAAAGCCCGCCAGACCGGCGGCCCCAGCTGGAGCCTGATCCGGCCCCAGCTCATCGTCGCCGCACTGCTGGCGGTTGCCGCCGTCGTCGGACTCGTCCGCCTCGCCACGGGACTGGCCGAGCCACTTGGCACTCTGGTGAACGTGGCCTGGGTTATTTTTGACCTGGTGGTCATGAGCATCCTGGTTCGGGCCGTTTTGTACAAGGGCTACGAACCCGCTGGGGACGTTGATGCTGGAGAGAGGAAACACGATGGAGTTTAGTTACGAGGTCAAGGATTCGTACGCGGAGGTCAGAGCGGACGGGCGGCTGAACATGGTGTCCGCGCCGAAGCTGCGTGAGTTTGTCACCGACGTGATCGCCGGCGGTTCGTCGCGGATCGTGGTGAACCTTGAGAACACGGCGTTCATGGATTCGTCCGGACTCGGCGCACTGATCGGCTGCCTCAAGGCCGCCCGCCAGGCCGGCGGGGACCTGCGCATCGCGTCCGTCCAGCCGCAGGTGAAAATGGTGCTGGAGCTGACCAGCATGGACCGGGTACTCAATGCCTATGCCTCCGCGGACGAAGCGTTCAGCAATGACTGACGTCCTGGCCCACCGCAGTTTCCGGGGCCTCGCCGCGGCAGAGGCCATCGAGGCCGTCCATGACGAACTGGACGGCCTCTGGAACGACGCCCCGTTTGTCGAGGCCATGGACCAGATGACGTTCACCACGGCCGTCATCGAATCGGCGTCGAACATTGTCCAGCACGCGCGCCCGGCCCAAACCCAACGGCGCGTGGAACTGGGCGTGGACATCAGTGTCCAGCCCACGCTCCTGCAGGCCCGGGTCAGCGCCTTCCATGCCAAGCCGCCGTTCGGCCCGCTGGAACCCGGCACCCCGGATGACGATTCCGAGTCCGGCCGCGGCCTGGCGCTCATCGAGGCGCTGGTGACCACCGTGAGCTTCGAACGGCAGGACGGCACGAACACCTGGATCCTGTCCAAGACGTCACAGTCCTAGGGACGGACGGCTTGTTCCGATAGTTCCCAGCGGAACAGTGCGGAAATGGTGGCGCCGCCCGCTGGCGTGTCCTGGATGTCCAGTTCCCCGCCATGGGCGTGCGCGATCCGCCGGCACGTCGCCAGGCCCAGGCCGGTGCCTGGGCCGTCTCCTGCCCGGTTCAGCCTGACCAGGGGCTCCACGGCACGTTTCCTGTCCGCCTGCGGGATTCCCATGCCGTTATCCGAGACTCTGACCAGCACGCCGCGATCGCTGGCGGCTGCGCCCACGGTGACGCGGAGGTCACGCTCCGGGCTGCGGTAGTTCAGGGAATTGGCGATCAGGTTCTGGATTAGCGTCCGCAGCTGGGACCGGTCCGCGAGCAGTTCCGTGTCATCGCAGAAGATGCCGGACGCGGACCCAAGCTCCAGCCCCAGGTCATGTGCCGCTTCTTCGGTTACCGCCAGCAGCGAAACCCGTTCGCGGCGCAGGGCCCCGTCCACGCGGGAATATTCCAGTACATCCTCGAGGGTCTTCAGCATGCGCCGGCCACCGCCCCCGATGAACTCCAGGTACTCCATGGCCGGATGGCCCGGCGGGATATCCGGATCGTCCTCGGCGAGCTCCACGTAGCCCAGAATGGTGGTCAGCGGGATGCGGAGATCGTGGCTGACGCGCCCGGCGAACTCCCCCAGCATGGAGTTGCTGCGTTCCAGTTCCGTCAGCGCTTCGCTCAGCTGCAGGGTGCGGTGTTGCAGCTCAAGGACCTCCACCACCTGGTGGGCCAGCACTTCCAGCATCCCGATCTGCTCTGCCGTGGGGCTGGCGGGGCCGTCGGAGAAAATGCAGAGTGAGCCCAGTACAAAGCCTGAGGCCGTCTTCAGAGGAACGGACGCATAAAACCAGACCTTGGCGATCCGGCCCGTAACGAACGGGTTGTCGGCGAACCTCACGTCCTGGGACGCATCGGGCACCACGGTGGTCTGTCCGCTCAGGAAGACCTGGGCGCACATCGAGTCTTCCCGCGAGCACACGCCGGGGTCCACACCCGACGCCGCGATCTGCACCTGCTGATCCTCGGTGATGATGTTCACCACGCCGAACGGCACGGCACAGAGCCGGGCGGCCAGCGTGACCAGGTTGCTGAGCGCCCCGCCGGCTTCGGCATCGGGGAGCGCCGGAGGTCCGCCGGCGGACACCGGGGCCAACCCATAGTCCTGTATCGCCGCTGTGCGGTCCGATTCCGCCGCTGTCCACCCGTATGTGACGGTCTCCATGCAGTGCTGTCCCCCTTGGTATGTCCCACGCCCCAGTCCTCCGCCGATGATATCGGCCTTCCCGGTTGCCCTATCACTCTGAGCTCCCATCCAGCGCGGTTTTGCCAGTTGTAATTGATGGGGCAACCGCAGGAATGAGTAGGCTAGATGGCATGCCTTCTGAAGAAACACCCGCCGAGCGGCGCCAGGTCACCGTCCGCCGGGCACCCAAATATGTGCCGTTCCTCATTCTCGGCGCGCTGGTGGGCGTCGCCGTCGCAGCCGTGGTGGCGTACGCGCTCCCCGGTGATGAAAGCTTTGAGCGCGGATCGGTGTTCGGCTTCTTCCTGGTCACCTTCGGTGCGGGCGGGGCCATCCTGGGCGCCGTGACGGCCCTGATCCTAGACCGCTGGAGCGTCAGGCACCAGGAACGCGCCGTGGTGGAAGCCGTCCCTGATTCCGAGCCCGACGACGGTACCGGCCAGTAGGCTGCCTGCCGGCAGTCACAAACGTGGCCGCGGAAAAGTCTTACCCCATCTCGTGAGATAATCGACCGGTGGCACGCGGCGATGGAAAACTTTCTCATGATCTTCTCCCTGGCGAAAAAGGCCCTCAGGACGCTTGTGGCGTGTTCGGGGTCTGGGCACCAGGTGAAGAAGTAGCAAAATTAACCTATTACGGGCTGTATGCACTGCAGCACCGTGGTCAGGAGTCGGCTGGTATAGCTACCAGTGACGGCAAGCGGATCAACGTCTACAAGGACATGGGCCTCGTTTCCCAGGTTTTCGACGAGACCACGCTGAACACCCTGACCGGGCACCTGGCGGTGGGACACTGCCGCTACTCCACCACCGGAGCCAGCCACTGGGCCAACGCCCAGCCCACCCTCGGTGCCACCAGCACCGGGACCGTGGCACTTGCGCACAACGGCAACCTGACCAATACTGCCGAGCTCAACGCCATGATCATGGAACGCAACGGCGGCCAGCTCAGTGGCGAAATGAAGCAGGGCAACACCTCGGACACCGCCCTGGTCACCGCACTCCTGGAGGGCGAAGAGGGCAAGTCCCTCGAACAGACCGCCATGGAGCTGCTGCCGAAGATCAAGGGCGGCTTCTGCTTCGTCTTCATGGATGAAGGCACCCTCTACGCAGCACGCGACACCTACGGCATCCGCCCGCTGGTCCTCGGCCGGCTGGAACGCGGCTGGGTAGTTGCCTCCGAGCAGTCCGCCCTGGCCACCGTCGGCGCCAGCTTCATTCGTGAAATCGAACCGGGCGAATTTATCGCCATCGACGAGGCCGGCGTACGTTCCGAGCGCTTCGCGGAAGCGACGCCGGCCGGTTGCGTGTTCGAATACGTTTACCTCGCGCGTCCGGACGCGGCGATCGCCGGCCGTTCGGTGTACGAGTCCCGCGTGGAGATGGGTCGCCAGCTGGCCCGCGAAAACACCCAGGAAGCTGACATCGTCATCCCGGTTCCTGAATCCGGCACCCCTGCCGCTGTGGGCTACGCCGAGGAATCCGGCATCCCGTTCGCGCACGGCTTCGTCAAGAACTCCTACGTGGGACGCACGTTCATCCAGCCCTCCCAGACCCTCCGCCAGCTGGGCATCCGGCTCAAGCTGAACGCCCTTGAATCCGTGATCCGCGGCAAGCGTGTTGTGGTGGTGGACGATTCGATCGTCCGCGGCAACACCCAGCGCGCCATCGTCCGGATGCTCCGGGAAGCCGGCGCCGCGTCCGTTCACGTGAAGATCTCCTCCCCGCCGGTGCAGTGGCCCTGCTTCTACGGCATCGACTTCGCCTCCCGTGCGGAACTGATCGCCAACGGCGCCACCATCGACGAAATCTCCCAGGCCATCGGCGCCGACTCGCTGGCCTACATCTCCGAAGACGGCATGATCGACGCCACCCGGCAGCCCCGCGAACGCCTCTGCACCGCCTGCTTCACCGGCAAATACCCCATCGAGCTCCCCGGCTCGGACAAACTGGGCAAGAACCTGCTGGAGCGCACCGACCTCGGCGGCCTGACGCCGTCGGCCTCTGCTCTCCCCGGCGCCACGGCCGCCCTGGCTGCACCCGTAGTCGACGACGGCGAGGACCCGGCGGAGAAGGCCGGAGCCACCGGCTGCGATCCGGGGCCGGACGCCGAGTTCGAGAACCTGCTCACCGAAGAAGACCACGTTCCCGCGATCCTCCACGAAGCCATCACCGGCGCCGACAAGAAAGAGTCCGTATGACTTCCGCAACCCCCGCCGCCGGCAACACTTCCGGGAACGCCGCAGGCATCACGTACGCCTCTGCCGGTGTTGACGTTGAAGCCGGCGACCGCGCCGTTGAGCTGATGAAGGGTGCCGTGAAGGCCACCCACAACTCCTCCGTCATCGGTGGGGTGGGCGGCTTCGCAGGCCTGTACGATGTCTCGAAGCTGCTGACCTACAAGCGCCCGCTGCTGGCTACGTCCACCGACGGCGTGGGCACCAAGGTTGCCATCGCCCAGGCCATGGATATCCACGACACCATCGGCTTTGACCTGGTGGGCATGGTGGTGGACGACATCGTGGTGGTTGGCGCCGAGCCGCTCTACATGACCGACTACATCGCCTGCGGCAAGGTTGTCCCTGAGCGCATCGCAGACATTGTCCGTGGCATCGCCGCGGCCTGCTCAGTTGCCGGCACCGCCCTGGTGGGCGGCGAAACCGCCGAGCACCCCGGCCTGCTGGGCGAGCACGAGTACGACGTCGCCGGTGCTGCCACCGGTGTTGTCGAAGCCTCCGACCTCCTCGGCCCGGACCGCGTCCGCGCCGGCGACGTTGTCATTGGCATGGCCTCCTCCGGCCTGCACTCCAACGGCTACTCCCTGGTCCGCCGCGTCATCAACCACGCCGGCTGGGCCCTGGACCGCCAGGTCTCCGAACTCGGCCGCACCCTCGGCGAAGAGCTGCTGGAACCCACCCGCGTCTACGCCGCCGATTGCCTGGACCTGGCCCGCACCTTCCCGGTCAGCGGCTCCGCCGGCGGTGCAGCTGTGCACGGCTTCAGCCACGTCACCGGCGGCGGCCTGGCCGCCAACCTGGCCCGCGTCCTGCCGCAGGGCCTCGTGGCCACGGTGGACCGCGCCACCTGGGAACTGCCGGCCATCTTCAAGCTGGTCTCCGAGCTGGGCAACGTCCCGCTCGCCGACCTGGAGCGCACCCTGAACCTCGGCGTGGGCATGGTGGCCATCGTGTCCGCCGAAGCTGCCGACGCCGCCGTGGGCCGTCTCAACGACCGTGGCCTGCCGTCCTGGATCATGGGCACCGTCACAGCGGACTCGGATTCCATCCTCAAGTCCGGTCCGGACTACATCCAGGGCGCCAAGGGCGTGGACGGCGGCGCTGTCCGCCTGGTCAACGCCTACGCCTAGGGCGCTTAAACGAACGGGAACGCCCCGCATCCGCTCGTCAGCGGCTGCGGGGCGTTCCTGCTTAATATTCCGCCTCAGACCTCCAGCAGGCTGAACACGCCACCCTGCGGATCCTTGAGGGTTGCGGTGGCACCGGGAGCATCGTCCTCGTCAGACTCCGGCGCGATTAGTACATCCGCCCCGGCCGCCGCAGCCTTGCGCACGGCGTCGGCCACGTCGGAGACGCCAAAGTAGATCTGCCACCTCGCCGGAGCCTCAGCCGCGACGATCCCTGCCACTTCGGCACCGTTAACCATCAGCGTTGAGTAGGTCCCGCCGTCGTCCTGGGGATACTCGGTCACCTCGTGGCCGAACAGCTGCTGGAAGAACCCGACGGCGGCCTGCGGCTCGGGCGTCAGCAGTTCCGTCCAGGAGAGCGCACCCGGTTTGGTTGTACCGGCCTGTCCCGGTGTGCGTTCCGGACTGCCAGACCCCGGTGGTCCCGCCGCCGGGAGGATCCACAAACACCATCACGCCGGTGTCCCCCACTTCCTCGGGGCCGAACTGCACCGAGCCGCCGGCGTGCGGGACGTCCTCGGCCAGCCCTGCGGCGTCCTCCGCCGCGAAGTAGATGTTCCACTGGGCGTGGGTCCCCTGCGCCTCCTGGTGCGGGTTCTGCGGCGCGACTGTGGCCACCAGGTCCTCCCCCACGAACGCCTTGGCGTAGCTGCGGCCATCAGGGGTGGGCAGGTCCTTGAACGTCCAACCGAATACCGCTGCATAGAAGGCCTTGGCGGCGTTGACGTCCCGGGTCTGGACGTCGGCCCAGCACGGTTCGCCGTGCCGGTAGCGGGGAGTGGGGGAGTTCTCTGTCATGGGAGGTCCTTTCGCGGGCGGCACATCGCATCAGACTCCAGTCAACACCAAAAGGCCCGCCGCCTGCACCGGATTCCGGCACAGGCAACGGGCCTGATAACTGAGGCCAGCACCGCAGGTCCGCCCGGATCCGGGGTGCTGAAAAAAGAAGCGCTGTACAAGCGAACAGATGTGGCGTCCGAGTGTACTGCGGCGTCACGGGACCGGCTGCCCTACGGCGAATCCGGTTTGCGACAACTAGCCGATGCGACGGGTATGTACCTCGTCGTCGTCTTCTTCCAAATCGTCCGCGTACTTATCCACATAAGCCGAATAGTCCGGTTCAACGGGCTCATTCGCGAAATGGCTTGTGGCTCGACCTTCAGGGCCCTTGAGCTCGCGCTGGAGGGCTGAATAGTCAGTGTTCGGGGAATAGTACTTAATATCCCGAGCCTGCTTGGTAGCTTTTGCCTTTTGACGGCCGCGCCCCATGGCGTGACCCCCTTTTGTACTCGGACCGGAGGTGGTCACCTTGGCTATCGGTGAGGCCCCGGAATGTTTGGTCAATTTGTCGTACACCTAGATTACATGCTTTCGGCGGCAGGTGCTTGCCAGCCTGTGCGTTCGACGGCCATGTCGGGTACCCTTACCGCGCCGAACCGCGGGTTGCGGGCTTTTTTGTTGGATAGAGTCTCTTCAACAGCTGCCGGTGCGGGTGCACGGAACGGCACTTTGACAAGGCGAAACGGGAGGTATCCGGATGGACAACAGGGAACAGCATCCCATCCCGCCCAGACCTGCCGCCCCGCCCACAGCGGGTGTGCCACAGGTGGCAGCCCCGGCGGAAACAGCGGCAGAGACGGACGCAGCGACGGGCCACCCGCCGCGAAAACCCCGGCGGGTAGCATCCACTTCCCTCAAAGCAGTCTTTGCGGTGGTTCTGCTGGGGGTGGTGGCCGGGCTGGTGTGGCTCGCGAGCTGGCTCGGAGCAGAGACAACCGGCCCGCCCGCAGACCCGGGCTCCGGCGTCGTGGAGATTTTGCCCACTCGCCTGCCCACCCCGCCCGCACTTCCCCGCGACGGTGTAACTCCGCCGGACTACCGGCTGGGGGACTGCTTCAAGGACTTTGATGCTGCGGCGCTGCGGTCAACGGTGGTGGCCTGCGATACGGGCCACTCCGCCCAGCTGGTGGCCGTTTTCCGCTACCCGGGCAATGATTCTTACCCGGGCCGGGAAGCCCTCGCCGCCAAGGCCCTGGAAGCCTGTCAGGCGGCCAGGCTGGCACCTGCCGCCAATGACTACCCGCTGAACTTCCAGCGCGCGTACCCCAGCAGCACGAGCTGGGAATCGGGCGACCGCCGGGTGGACTGCTACGTCATGGCCGACGGCGGAAATGCGATCAACGCCAGCGTGCTCCCCTGACTGTTCAAGGGAGCACGACGTCGTTGCATCAGTTCCAGCGTCAGTGGATGTCTGAGGGGTGCTTCGCCAGGGGTGTGACCGAGATGTCCATGTACGGGAACAGCGGCAGGCCCGAAAGCATGTTGTGCAGTTCGTCGTTGCTTTCGGCATCATGAGCACGGTGTAACCCATAAAGTCCTTGAGCTTGAGTTTGGAGATGGCCAGTGCCGGCAGGATCCAGAACGGCTGGACAAGATCGTTCCAGGCGTTAGGCGTTGGGGGTGCCCAGGAGCAGGATGCCGAGGAAGAGGATGAAGAAGTTGATCAGGTTCAGGTCAACGCCGCCGCCGCGGATGAAGTGGACCACCACGTAGGCTATGCCAGTGCGCCGATGGCCAAGGCAAGGATCCGGCTGTTGTTGAGCTTGGACGCGATGGTGCCGGCGTCGACGTCAACCGCAAGGGGCTTGGTGGGTCCGGAGAAGTGCAGGGCCCGGTCGATCTCGGTGACCCGCTGGCGGGGCTTCGGACGGAGATCATCTCGGGTGACTCACGATTGCCGGTCTGACCTCAGGGTGAGGAGTTGCCCCAAGGTACGTTTTGAACAATATCCAGTTCGGAAACGCCCCGCCAATCTAGACACCGGCTGTAGCCTCGGCCAGCTCCTTCTTTGTGCAGGTTAACCCTTTAGACCAGGATGCTCCTCCGATGTCGCAGCCCAGTGTCACTGATGTCATCTTCTTGTAAAGGGGGCGCACCATCCGTGGAACTTAGGGTTTCAATGCGGAGTAGCGCGCCGTCCACGGAGTTCGCTGCGGTGGAAGGCACGGGAGGCTGGGGGTCCCCCGTCGCCGCGCTTACCGGGCGCCAGGTCGACTTCTTTTGTAATCCAGGCCGCAGACGCTCCGCGCGTTCGAGCCGTCCCTTCATTCGGCGTCAACTTTGTTGTACGGCCGGCCCGCGGCCCATAGAGTCCTACTCACAGATCAAGAGTTCCAACATTGAGCCCTGGCTTGTTGGGCGGCAACCCTCTTCGTGGTGGGGTGCCCCAGGTGAAGATCCGGCCGCCTCGCAAAAGCGCTGCGGCAAGCATCGAGCCCGCTTCGGCGTGGCGTCCTCGTGGACGGAAATATTCCATGTCTTATCTCTGCCTGATCCTCTCCGGGGCTTCCGGCATTGTCCCTTTCGGCATCACCGCCCTTTACGTCGGGCTCAACGCCCTGCTCAGCTTGGGTCCGCCGGGCTCGGTTGGTTCTGCGCGCTGGTTGCCCTGCTCGCCGTCTTCTACGCCGCGGCCCTGGTGATCAGCAAAACCAGCCGTTCGCAGGATCCCTGACAAGCCGCGCTCCGTACCAGCGGGGCGGCCGAACCGGTCTCCGCATAAAGACTCCACGAACAACTTCTCAGCAAAACAAAATCCACTTCCCGCAGAACATGAACGAAAGGCAATCCCATGACATCACTAACCGCCACCACCCCTGAGGCCGACTACGACACCCTCGCCAACCGGTTCCGTCCCATCTTCGCCCGCATTGCCGAGGGCGCCAGCGCCCGCGAGCAGGACCACCAACTGCCCTTCGCCGAAATCAAGGAACTCACCGCCTCAGGCTTCGGCGCCCTCCGTGTACCTGTGTCGGACGGCGGGTTCGGCGCCACACTGCCCCAGTTATTCCGCCTGCTCACCGAGCTTGCCGCCGCCGACTCGAACATTCCGCAGGCCCTGCGCGGCCACTTCGCGTTCGTCGAGGACCGTCTCGTCTCCACCGGCCCCCAGCGCGCCCTGTGGCTGGAGCGCTTCGTCAAGGGCGAGATCGCCGGCAACTCCTGGACCGAGGTCGGCACCGTCAAGATCGGCGACGTCCTCACCAAGGTCAGCCCGGACCATAAAAGCACCACAGGTGGTTTCAGGATCAACGGCACCAAGTACTACTCCACCGGCAGCATCTTCGCCGACTGGATCGACACCTTCGCCCAGCGCACAGACAACGAAGTCAAGGTGATCGCCGTGGTTAACGCCCACCAGCCCGGCGTCGCGCACTCCGATGACTGGGACGGCTTTGGCCAGCGCACCACCGGCTCCGGCACCAGCACGTTTACGGACGCAGCCGTCGAGGCGGGGAACGTCATCGACTTCGACACCCGCTTCAAGTACCAGACCGCGTTCTACCAGGCCGTGCTCCTCGCCGTGCTGGCCGGAAGCATCAAGGCCGCGGAGCGGGAGATCGCCACCGAGGTCCGCAACCGGACGAGGATCTTTTCCCACGGCAACGCCGACTCCTTCGCAGCCGACCCGCAGATCCTCCAGGTCGTTGGCCAGGTATCGGCCCGAGCCTACGCAGCCGAAGCCACCCTCGAACGCGCCGCCCGCGCACTGCAGGGAGCCTAGCAAGGCTCATTCTTGAACAACTCCGAAGAGGAAGAGCGCCTCAACGACCTCGCCGAACTCGAAACCGCCCAGGCGCAGGTCATCCTGACGGAGCTCTCCACCCGGGCTACCTCGGACATCTTCGACGCCCTCGCCGCCTCCGGCACCAGCACCAAGAAGAACCTGGACCGGCACTGGCGCAACGCCCGCACGGCCGCGAGCCACAACCCGTGGGTCTTCAAGGCCCGCATCGTCGGCGATTACGCCGTCAACGGCACCACTCCCCCGCGCGTCTGGTCCATCGGCGCCGGCCGCAAGGCCGACACCGCGAATTAGCCGGCCCTACTTGGTGGTCTGCGGGCATACGAA
This sequence comes from Arthrobacter sp. UYCo732, assembly GCF_040547265.1. Lineage (NCBI taxonomy): Bacteria > Bacillati > Actinomycetota > Actinomycetes > Micrococcales > Micrococcaceae > Arthrobacter > Arthrobacter sp. UYCo732. The sequence goes on from NZ_JBEPPJ010000005.1 coordinate 46,280, forward strand.
CGGCCATAGGGTGCTTCCGCCGGCCAGCCCCAGATCCGGGTGTTGCTCCGCCGCCGGCCCCGCCCACCTACTTTTTCCGCCGGACCACCAGGCCGGTGCCGGCGGGAGCACCGCCGTCGGGCCCCGTCAGAGCCTCCTGCCCCTCGATGGTGAGTTCTTCGACGTCGGCCGCGGTGTCCACCTGCACAGTGTCGCCGTCCGCGATCTCACCGGACAGGATGGCTTTGGCCAGGCGGTCCCCGATCTCGCGCTGCACCAGCCGGCGGAGCGGCCGGGCACCGTACGCCGGATCGTAACCGGACATGGCCAGCCAGGCACGGGCGCCCTCGGACACCTCCAGGGTGAGCCTGCGGTCATGCAGCCGCTTTCCGAGTTCAGCCACCTGCAGTTCCACAATGTGGGACAGCTCGTCCACAGTCAGCGCGCCGAACAGCACCACCTCATCCAGCCGGTTCAGGAACTCCGGCTTGAACGACGCGTTGACGGTGGCCATGACGGCATTCCGCTTGGCCTGGGCGTCCAGGCTCTGGTCGACGAGGAACTGGCTGCCCAGGTTGGAGGTGAGCACCAGGATGGCGTTGCGGAAGTCCACGGTGCGGCCCTGGCCGTCGGTGAGGCGGCCGTCGTCGAGCACCTGCAGCAGGATGTCGAAGACCTCAGGGTGGGCCTTCTCCACCTCGTCGAGCAGGATCACCGAATACGGCCTACGGCGGACGGCCTCAGTCAGCTGGCCACCCTCCTCGTAGCCGACATAGCCCGGAGGTGCGCCCACGAGCCGTGCCACGGAGTGCTTCTCGCCGTACTCTGACATGTCGATCCGCACCATGGCGCGTTCGTCGTCGAAGAGGAAATCCGCCAGCGCCTTCGCGAGCTCAGTCTTGCCCACTCCCGTGGGTCCGAGGAACAGGAACGAACCCGTGGGGCGGTTGGGATCGCTGATCCCGGCCCGGGCGCGACGGACGGCGTCAGATACTGCCGTCACAGCCTTGGACTGGCCAATCAGCCGCTGGCCCAGTTCCTCCTCCATGTGCAGCAGCTTCTGGCTTTCGCCCTGCAGCATGCGTCCGGCAGGAATGCCGGTCCAGGCGGAAATGACCTCCGCGATGTCGTCGGCGGTCACTTGCTCAGCCACCATCTGGGCGGACTTGTCGGTCACGGCCGCTTCGGCCTCGGTGGCGGCGTTCAGTTCGCGCTCCACGGCCGGAATTTCGCCGTAGAGCACGCGTGACGCCGTCTCCAGGTCGCCCTCGCGGGCCGCCTTGTCGTACGCACTCCGGAGTTCGTCGAGCTTCGCCTTCAGGTCGCCCACCCGGTTCAGGCCGGCCTTTTCGGCTTCCCACCGGGCGTTGAGCGCGTCCAGCTCTTCTGTCTTGTCCGCCTTGTCGGCGCGGAGGGCAGCCAGGCGCTCCACCGAGGCGGCGTCTTTTTCGTTTTCGAGGGCAAGCTCCTCCATGGTGAGGCGGTCGACGGCGCGGCGCAACTGGTCGATTTCCTCCGGCGCGGAGTCAATCTCCATCCGCAGCCGGGAGGCGGCCTCGTCCACCAGGTCGATGGCCTTGTCCGGCAGTTGGCGGCCCGAGATGTAGCGGTTGGACAGTGTGGCAGCGGCCACCACGGCAGAGTCGGCGATGGTCACCTTGTGGTGGGCTTCGTAGCGTTCCTTGAGTCCGCGGAGGATGCCGATGGTGTCCTCGACGCTCGGCTCACCCACGTAGACCTGCTGGAACCGGCGCTCCAGTGCCGGGTCCTTTTCGATGTTCTCGCGGTACTCATCGAGCGTGGTGGCACCGATCAGCCGCAGCTCCCCCCGGGCCAGCATGGGCTTGAGCATGTTTCCGGCATCCATGGAGGACTCGCCCGTGGCACCGGCGCCCACCACGGTGTGGATCTCGTCGATAAACGTGACGATCTGCCCTTCGGAGTGCTTGATCTCCTCCAGGACCGCTTTCAGCCGCTCCTCGAACTCGCCGCGGTACTTGGCTCCGGCCACCATGGAGGCCAGGTCCAAGGCGATAAGCGTTTTGCCGCGCAGGCTTTCGGGGACATCGTTGGCCACGATCCGCTGGGCCAGGCCCTCGACGACGGCCGTTTTGCCCACGCCAGGTTCGCCGATGATCACCGGGTTGTTTTTGGTGCGGCGGCTCAGCACCTGGATGATGCGCCGGATCTCGGTGTCGCGGCCAATGACCGGGTCCAGCTTGCCCGCACGTGCCATCGCGGTGAGGTCGGTGCCAAACTTTTCCAGCGACTGGAACGTGTTTTCGGGGTCGGGGCTGGTGACCTTGCGGTCACCGCGGACACCCGGCAGGGCGGCCAGAAGCGCCTCATGGGAGGCACCGGCGTCGCGCATTAACCGGCCGACGGCGTCACTTCCGGCGGAGAGCCCCAGCAGCAGCACTTCGGTGGACACGAAGGTGTCACCGAGGCGGTCGGCCTCGGTTCTGGCGTTCTGCATGGCCTGCAGCGCGGGCCGGGACAGCTGGGCCTGCTGCGTGGAGCTGCCCGAGGTTGCCGGGAGTGCCTTGATGGCACCGCTCGCCTGCACGCTCACGGCGTCCGGGTCGGCACCGGTGGCGCGGAGAAGCGCGACGGAGACACCGTCCCGCTGGTCCATCAGCGCCTTGAGCAGGTGGGCCGGCTCGACCTGCGGGTTCCCTGCCGTGGAGGCGTTCATGGCTGCTGCCGAAAGAGCCTCCTGGCTCTTGGTGGTGAATTTGATGTCCAAAGAGAGCTCCTTCCGGGATGTTCAATAACTAAGTTGAGTCTACTACGCTCAACTTTGATGTTTGCAACATCATCAGCATTTTTGCCCTTCAGTGACATCACCGGGGCTCCCGCAGAGTAGTGTCTTTGCACTGTATCGCCGCCCCGATGATCTACCTAGGACACGGGTGTGACCGGGGACCTTTGTTCCGCGCGCGCATTCCAGCGCCGGATGCGATCGCTTCAGGGTACCTAATTACTACTTTTCGGTATGCCTAACTTTGGTCTATCCTCGGAATATCAGCGCGCCCCAATGACGAGGAATGATCGATGGCAGTTACCACCCTTCGCGAGCGCCCGGTGACCCGGGTCTGGTCCAGGCTCCTATTGCTGGGTCCCGCGTTTGTGGCTGCCATAGCTTATGTGGACCCGGGCAACGTGGCCGCCAACCTCACAGCCGGGGCGAGCTTCGGGTACCTGCTGGTGTGGGTGCTCGTCATGGCTAATGCGATGGCCGTTCTGGTGCAATACCAGTCTGCGAAGCTGGGGCTGGCCACGGGGATGAGCCTGCCGGAGATTCTGGGCAAGCGTCTTGGGAACGGTCGGCGGCGGGCGTACTGGGTGCAGGCGGAGATCGTCGCCGGTGCCACGGACATGGCCGAGGTCATCGGCGGTGCGGTGGCCTTGAATCTGCTGTTCGGACTTCCGCTGCTGACCGGCGGCGTCATCATTGGACTGGCATCGATGGTGTTGCTCGCGCTGCAGTCCCACCGGAGCCAAAAGTCCTTTGAGCTCGCGATCCTGGCCCTGCTTGGCGTGATCGCCGTCGGATTCGTCTCCGGTTTGTTCGTAAACCCGCCGGACGCCGGCAGCGCCCTGTCCGGGCTTGTGCCGCGGTTCGAGGGAACTGATACCGTCCTGCTCGCGGCAAGTATGCTCGGGGCCACGGTGATGCCACACGCGATCTACCTGCATTCGGCCCTCGCCCGGGACCGGCACGGCTTTTCCGAGGACCCGGCGGTGCGGACCCGGCTGATTCGGGCCACGAGATACGACGTCGGCGGCGCCCTCCTGCTGGCCGGCGTGGTGAATATCGCGATGCTGCTGCTGGCGGCGTCCAGCCTGCGCGGGGTGGAGGGCACCGATACGATCGCCGGGGCGCACGCAGCGGTGACGGCGGCGTTGGGGCCCGGGATCGGCGTCGTCTTCGCGATTGGTTTGCTGGCCTCGGGGCTGGCCTCCACGTCCGTGGGATGTTACGCCGGGGCCACTGTCATGGGCGGGCTGCTGAAGATCCGCGTGCCGCTGCTCATCCGGCGCGTGATCACCCTGATCCCTGCACTGGTGATTCTGGGCGCCGGAATCGAGCCGACCCTGGCCTTGGTTCTTAGCCAGGTCCTGCTTAGCTTCGGGATCCCCTTCGCACTGATTCCGCTGATTCGGCTCACGGGCAAACGTGAGGTGATGGGCATCCACACGGACTCCCGTCCGCTGAAGATCGCCGGCTGGACCAGTGCGACGCTCATCGTCGGCCTGAACTGCGTGCTGATCGTCCTCACTGTGCTCGGCCCGTCCTGACCGTGTTTGTTACCCGGAGTTTTTGTCCAGATAATCTTCCAAATGGCGCCCCCGCAGCAGATTATCTGGACAAAAACTCGGGGGATGGCGCCGCTCAGGCGGGGTAGATAGCCACGGTGCCGGCCTTGATCACGAAGTAGACCCGCGCGCCCGGCGAGAGCGCGAGATCCGACGCGGCTGCCGGGGTGATATCGGCGCTCAGTTGCCCGTTTTCGCCGGCGCGGACGCGGATCTGGTCCCCGTGCGGCTCCAGGTCGGTCACGGTCACGGGGAAGGAGTTGCGCGGGCTGCCGTGCGCCTCGGACACGAAAATGGAAACGGCCGACGGCGGGAAGACCGCCACGCCCGCCTGTCCGGCGGGCAGCGGGCCGGGCAGGTCGTGGTGCTGGCCGTAGAACTCCAGCCCGTCCGCCCGGAGGCCGTGGTCCGTGATCTGCCCCGCCACAAAGTTGAGCCCGGCGAGCCCGGCGGCGAACCGGCTGTGCGGCCGCTGCAGGACCTCGCGGGTGGGGCCTTCCTCGCTGATCCGGCCATTTTCAAGGATCACCACGCGGTGGGCCAGCATCAGGGCATCGAGGACGTCGTGGGTGATGATGATGGCGCGCCGGCCGGCCAGTACGCGCTTGAGCAGGCGCCGGAGCAGTGGCGCGGCGTGGATGTCCAGTGCAGCCATCGGCTCGTCCAGCAGGAGGAGTCCGGGGTCGGCCGCAAGCGCCCGGGCCACCGCCACGCGCTGCGCCTGCCCGCCGGACAGCTCTGCGGGGCGCCTGGCCTGGAGCTCCGAGGCCTCGACTTCCGCGAGCCACAGCAGGGCGGATTTCCTGGCGGCTTCCCTCGAGGCGCCCGCACTCCGGGGCCCGAACGCGACGTTGTCCAGCACGCTCAGGTGTGGAAAAAGCAGCGGTTCCTGAGCCAGGAGGGCGGTGCCGCGGCGGTGTGGTGCAGTCCATGATCCGCGGCCCGCGGCGAGGTTGAAAAGGCTTCTGCCGTCCAGTTCAGCTGTGCCCGAGTCCGGATGCAGGAGGCCGGCGACGACGTTGAGCAAGGTGGATTTGCCCGCGCCGTTGGGCCCCATCACGGCCACTGTTTCGGCCGGTCCGACGCCCAGGGACACCTCGAATCCCCGATCAGCCACGGCTGCCCGGACCCGGAACGTCACGGGACCGCACCGCCAGCGGCGGGCGCCGCCGTCGTACTCCCGGAGGTGGCCTGCCTGGCCGCCCGGGGGCTGCGGTAGGCGAGCGCCACCACGGCCACCGCGACGGCTACGAGGACCAGGGAAAGTGCGACGGCGGCGTCGGCGTCCGTTTCGCGCTGCAGGTAGATTTCCAGCGGCAGGGTCCGGGTTACACCCTGGAGGCTGCCCGCGAAGGTGAGGGTGGCGCCGAATTCGCCCAGGCTGCGGGCGAAGGACAGGACCGCGCCGGAGGCAACGCCGGGCAGCACCAGCGGCAGCGTGACGCGGCGCAATACGGTGCTGGGGCTGGCGCCGAGGGTGGCGGCCACGGCTTCGTATTTGGGGCCGGCGATGCGCAGTGCCCCCTCGAGGCTGACCACCAGGAATGGCAGGGCAACGAAAGCCTGGGCAAGGACCACGGCGGTGGTGGAGAATGCGATCTGCAGGCCCGCGACTTCGAGTGTCCGGCCCAGCAGTCCCTGCCGGCCGAACGTGTACAGCAACGCGATGCCGCCCACCACCGGCGGCAGCACCAGCGGCAGCAGGACCAGCGAGCGCAGCACCCGCTGGCCGGGGAAACTGCCGCGGGCCAGGACCAGCGCGAGCGGCACCCCCAGGACGATGCATAGGACTGTGCTGGCGGCTGAGGTACGCAGGCTTAGGCCGAGGGCCGTCAGCGAGGATTCCGAGGTGACCAGCGGGATGAACTGGGCCCAGTTGACCTTGGCCACCATCGCCGCCAGCGGGAGCACCACCAACAGCGCCCCGCCGGCCGCGACGGCGTAGATCCAGGCGGGGATGCCGGTGTAGGTTGCGGCTTTACGGGCGGTCATGGGATCCTACGGCTTGCCGAAGCCGGCCGTTGCGAGGGCTGCCTGGCCTTCGGCGCCGAGGACAAACTCCACAAACCGGTGGGCCGCAGGCTTGTTCCCGGCGCCGTTCACCGCGCCGATGGGATACGTGTTGACGGCCTTGGCGGCCTCGGGAAACGGGATCTCATTTACCTTGGCCCCTGCGCTCTTGGCGTCAGTGACGTAGACCAGTCCGGCATCGGCCTCCCCCGACGTGATCTTGCCCAGGACGTCGGTGACCGAGGATTCCTCGCTCACCGGGCTGAGCGTGGTGCCAGTATCCTGCTCGATGGCCCGGGCTGCGGCGCCGCACGGGACCTGGCTGGCGCAGGCCACCACTTTGACGCCAGACCTGGCGAGGTCGCTGAAGCCGGTGAGGCCTGCGGGGTTGCCGGGCGGGACCACGATGGTCAGGGTGTTGGTGGCGAAGTTCCTGGGCTCGCCGTCCACCAGGCCCTCGCCCGTGAGTTTGTCCATGGTCCGGGTGTCCGCGGAGGCAAAGACATCGGCCGGGGCGCCCTGGGTGATTTGGGTGGCGAGATCGGCCGAACCCGCGAAGCTGAGGACGACGTCCGTCCCCGGGTTCTCCGCCTCGAACCTTCCGGCCAGGTCCGTGAAGGCGGCTTTGAGGGACGCGGCGGCAAAAACGGTGACGGTGCCCGCGGCGCCTGACGCGGCGCCGTCGTCCGTTCCGCCCTGCCCTGCGGCGCCTCCCTGACCAACCGCGGCGCAGCCGGCGAGCACCAGGGCGAGCACCAGCGCCATGGCAGCAAGGGCGCCGCGCCTCATGCGGAGCCCTTTCCGTGCAGGGTTTCGATGATGACAGTGGTGGCCTTGACCACCGCGGTGGCCACAGAGCCGAGTTCCAGGCCGAGATCGCGGACGGCTTCGCTGCTCATGAGCGAGACCACGCGGAACGGGCCGCACTGGAGCTCCACCTGCGCCATCACTGTGTCGGCGGTGATGCCGGTGACCAGGCCGACGAACCGGTTGCGCGCTGAACTGCCGCTGCGGTGCGGATCGTCAGGAAGCTGGGCGAGATTCTGGGCGTGCCGGGCAAGTTCCAGGCCGTCCACTGCCAGCCGGCCGGCGTCGTCCTTGATGGCGGTGAGGGTGCCGTTGTCTGTCCAGCGCCTGATGGTGTCGTCGCTGACGCCCAGGAACCTGGCTGCTTCGGAGACGCGAATAGTGGGCATTTGCCCATAATAGTCCGCATTTGCGGTTTTGGAGAGCTAGTTATGGCATTCCGGCAGGTGTTCGGGTCCGGGCGGGAGGTTTGTGGTGGCGGGTCCGCGGCTGCCCATGGTTAAGCGTGACTTCGACCCGAAGAACGTGTTCCAGGGCAACCAGAACATCCTGCCGGCCGGCTCCTGAGTACTCCCGCTTGGCGGGTTGATGTGCACGGCCCGCACTAGACTTCCCCTATGGCGATTTACCTGGACCCGCCCCTGTGGCCCGCCCACGGCACACACTTTTCGCACCTTGTCTCGGACACCTCGCTGGACGAGCTGCATGCTTTCGCCGCGGCGGCCGGCATCCCGGACCGGGCGTTCGACGGCGACCACTACGACGTCCCGGAGCGCCGATTCGAGGACCTGGTGGCCGCCGGTGCCATACCGGTGGAGGCGAGGATCCTGGTCCGCAAGCTCATCGCCAGCGGGCTGCGCATCCCGGCCCGGCAGCGCAGCAAGTCCTTGAAAGTGCCGCTCCTGAACCGCTGGGAAAGCATCATGCCCGGCCACGATGCCCTCTTCCTTGACCTGCTGGACCGTTGGGGCGAAGAGCACCGCAAGTACCACGCCCGCACCCACCTGTTGGCTGTGCTCGAGGCGCTGGACCTGCTCACCGACCCCGCCGATCCGCCGCGGACCGTGCTGTTGGCCGCCTGGTTCCACGACGCCGTGTACCGCGGGGTGGCAGGCCAGGACGAGGAGGAATCGGCCCGGCTCGCCGAGGACCGCCTGGCGGACGCGGGGCTTCCGCCGGCCGAGATCGAGGAAGTTGCGCGGCTGGTCAGGCTGACGTCGGACCACCGCCCGGAGCCGGGGGACGACGACGGCGCCCTCCTCTGCGACGCGGACCTGTCCGTTCTCGCCGGCGAACCTGAGCCGTACGCCCGGTATGTGGCCGCCGTCCGGGAAGACTACGCGCACATCGGCGACGCCGATTTCGCTGCCGGACGCGCCGCCGTCGTGCGTCAACTGCTTGAATTGGACCCGCTCTTCCATACCGGGCGGGCCAAGGAGCTGTGGCAGGATGCCGCGCACCGAAATCTGAAGGGTGAACTAACGTGAACGCTCCCGGTTCGAGGGCCACGCATCACTCCGCCAGCGCAACGCTCCGGCAAATGCCTTTTTCCGTCCGCCTGGAATGGGGTTCCGACGGCGCCCGGGCAGTCACGTCCGGCGCGGACCTTGCGGTGGTGGTGGACGTCCTGTCCTTCACCACGTGCGTCAGCGTCGCGCTGGACCGTGGGGCCGACGTTTTTCCCTACCCGTGGAAGGACACCAGCGCGGAGGACTTCGCCGCCCACCACCGGGCCCAATTGGCCGGACCCCGTGACGGCGGCGGGCTCAGCCTGTCACCCGCGAGCCTCCGCGCTGCAGATACCCTCGAACGGGTGGTCCTGCCGTCCCCAAACGGCTCGGCACTCTGCCATGAGCTTGCCGAAGAGGTCCCGCTGATAGCGGCCGTGTGCCTTCGCAACGCCGCAGCTACAGCGGACTGGGTGGCGGCCAGCCTCCCCGAAGACGCCGTGATCGCGGTGATTTGCGCCGGTGAACGCTGGCCTGACGGCACTTTCCGTCCCGCTGTGGAGGACCAGATCGGCGCCGGTGCTTTTATTGCAGGGCTGGTGGCCGCCGGAAAGGGAGGCTATGAGGCAGACGACGGCCGGCACGGGTATTCGCCGGAGGCCGTGGCGGCGGTGGCTGTCTTCGAGGCCGCGGAGCCGCGCTTGCGGGAGATGCTGCACAACTGCTCCACCGGCCGCGAGCTGACTGGTTCCGGGTACCCGGAAGACGTCGATATCGCCGGCGAGCTGGACGACAGCGCCGCCGTGGCCATCCTGGTGAACGGGGCCTTCAGCCCACGCTGATGTTTACGGCCGCGCCCGCCGGTGCAGGACTGCCCCGACGAACCTGCGCATCCAAGCCGTCAGCTCAGGGTCAGCGGTAGCCGGTGATGAACTGCGTGTTGGTGGGAACGATCTGCTTGCCCAGCGGCATCAGGCTCACCGGGATGAGCTTCAGGTTGGCGATGGCCAGCGGGATGCCGATGATGGTGACCGCCATGGCGAAGGCTGTGACCACGTGGCCGATCGCAATCCAGATGCCCGCAACCACCAGCCAGATAACGTTCCCCACGAGTGAGAACACCCCGGTTCCGCCCGGCTTGTCCACCACCATGCGCCCGAACGGCCACAGTGTGTAGGCCGCAATCCGGAACGACGCGATGCCCCATGGGATGGTCACGATGAGCAGGCAGCAGATGATGCCGGCCAGGAAGTAGCCCAGGGCAAGCCAGAGTCCGCCGAAAACCAGCCAGATGATGTTGAGCAGTGTCTTCATCTGTCCATTGTGCCTTGCAGGTCCGACAAAAACGTCGGGGTCTGCCCTGATTGGAGCCTGAATCCTCGCTGAGGATCGAGGCCAAGGGTTTAGCCCCTGCCTTCACCCTTGGCTTAGCCCTTGGCGGCTTTCACGAACGCGCGGATCCTGTCCAGGTCCTTCACCCCACGCGAAGCTTCGACGCCGGAGGAGACATCCACGCCCCACGCGCCGGCGGAGGCGGCCGCCTGGTTCACGTTGTGGGGATCCAACCCGCCGGCCAACAGCCAGTTGCGGTCCTCAATCGCTGTCACCTCCACCATGGAGCCGTAGTCCCAGGTCTCTCCGGAGCCTGGGACGGCGGCATCAATCAATAGGATTTCCTCGCCCCAGTCGGCGAACGCGTCCGCGGTGGCTGCCATGGTGACCGCCCTGATCAGCTTCATGCCGGCAGCGTGCACTGTTGTGACGTCTTCCGGCGTGAGGTCCCCGTGGAGTTGGATCCATTTGACTCCGGCGGAGCGGGCGATTGCAAGGGCGTCGGCCACAGGTTCATGCCGGAACACGCCGACGGCGGCCACCCCGGCTGGCACGTCGGCCAGGAGCCCGGAAACCTGGGACGGCGTGACCGCCCGCGGGCTCGCCGTCAGGACAAAACCGACGGCGTCAGCCCCGGCCTCGACAGCAACCCGGACCGATTCCGGCGTACTGAGACCACAAATTTTGACGAACATTCCCGGCTCCTTGAGGCTGTTTTCGCTATGTCTCCCGGGAGGACATTAGCAGGGATTGGAGCCTGCGCCGATGGGGGCCGGCAACAAACTAGGCTGGACGGATGGAGATCATCCGCTTCGCAGAACTCAGGTCCGAACCGTGGCGCAACGGCGGCGGGGTGACCCGCGAACTGGCCAGCCATCCCAAGGCGGCGTCCGCGCAGGACGGTGCCTGGGACTGGCGCGTCAGCATCGCCGATGTCAGCAAAGCCGGGGATTTCTCGGCATTCCCGGGCATGGAGCGTGTGCTGACCGTGATCGACGGCGAGCTGCTGTTGCTGACGGTCGACGGCGCCGAGCATCCGCTGGAAAAATACCGTCCCTTCCGGTTCTCCGGCGAAGCGGCCACCCACGGGGCCCTGCCCACCGGCGATATCCGGGACCTCAACGTGATCACCCGGACCGGCTCCTTCAAGGGCTTCACGTCCATCATCGAGCTCTCCAAAAAGCGCGCGCACCCGGTTTTTGAGGGTCAACTCGCGGTGCTGCTGCAGGGCCAGGCCACCGTGAGCGCGGGCGCCGCCGACGCTGCGAACGCCCTCAACGCTGATGCCAGCAGCGCTGATGAAGATGCCGACGGCGACGCTGCCGCCGCCCCGGCCGAACCCGAGGCACTCCACCGGTACGACGCCGTCGTCGGTTCCGATACCCGTTCCCCCGAGATCCTTGGGCGCGGCTTCCTGGCCGTGGTTTCGATCGACCGCGTGGCGGGCTGACGCGGCTGAAGGGCCAGCCTCGCCTTCGTTATCTGAGCCTTTCCACACTGGTCGGCCGATGACCCCGCTCCTAGACTCGGGGTCAACCAAGACCTCCCGCAGCTGGCACGCTACTTCTACCGGCAGTCGGTGGAGGAACGGAACCACGCGATGATGATGGTCCAGTACATGCTGGACCGCGAGCAGTTTATGCTCTGGTTCCTCAAGGAGCAGGTGGAAGAGGTTGCCTCCATGACCACCCTTCTGAATATCGCCGAGCGCGCAGACAACCTGTTCGACATTGAGAACTTCATCGCCCGCGAAACCATCGGCGGCCTCGGCCGCGACTCCTCCGCCCCCGAGGCCGCCGACGGCGCACTTTAGGACTCTCGCCCGGCGGCGAGGTTGGCCACCAACCCGGCCACCCGCCGTCGGGCGTTGCTACTCTGATAGCAAGGCTCCGCAACGGACCTCCGGACGACGGTTCAGTACCCGGCACGCGACAAGACTGGCCAAAGGATCTGTCATGTCGTGGTTAATCCTCATTCTTTCCGGGGCGCTGGAGGCCGTCTGGGCCGCCGCGCTGCACCGGACCTTCCAAGCTACAGGCCGCCGCCGCATCGCCCCCGCCGCCCTGTTTCTGGTCTCCGTCCTCGCCAGCATGGCCGGCCTCGCCATCGCCATGCAGGCCATCCCCACCGGGACCGCTTACGCCGTCTGGGTGGGCGTGGGGGTGGTGCTGACCTCCGCTTACGCCATCATCACCAAGGCTGAACGTCCGACGACGGCGCGCCTGCTGTTGCTGACCGGCATCGCCGCGTGCGTGGTTGGCCTGAAGGTGGTGGCGTGATGAAGTCCCGTTCGGCTGCCTGGCTGTTGCTCCTGGGATCCGCCGTTCTGGAAGCGGTGTGGGCCACCGCCCTGGGCCTGTCCGACGGCTTCACCCATCCCCTCCCCACGCTGGTCTTCGCCGTGACGGCCACGCTGAGCATGATTGGGCTGGGGCTTGCCATCCGCAGCGTTCCCCTGGGTACCGCCTACGCCGTCTGGGTGGGGATCGGCGCTGCCCTGACCGTCGGCTGGGCCATGGCCACCGGCGTCGAACCCTTCAGTGTTTTGAAAGTGCTGTTCATCGGCGGGATCGTGGGCTGCGCGGCCGGGCTGAAGTCGCTGCCGGCGGATGCCAAGGCCCGGCAGGACCGGCCGGTTTAGGCTTTTGCCATGGACTCCCCCGAGGTAACGCAGGCGATACAGGCACTGAGGCGCGGGCTCGAGGCCGGCGGCCGCCGGACCCTGCTGGGCATCACCGGCGCGCCGGGCTCCGGCAAGTCCACGTTCGCGGCCAGGCTGCAGCAGGAACTCGGCCCTGACCTTGCCGTTGTCGTGCCGCTGGACGGCTTCCACCTCGGCAACGCGATCATCGACGGCACACCGCTGCGGCAGCGCAAAGGGGCAATGGACACGTTCGACGTCGGCGGGTACCTGTCGCTGTTGCAGCGGCTGGTGCGGCGGGATGAGGCTGTTGTCTACGCGCCGGAATTCCGGCGCACCTTGGACGAGCCGGTGGCCGCGTCCATCGCCGTTCCGGCATCCGTGCCGCTGGTGATCACCGAGGGGAACTACCTGCTGGCGGAGGCACCGCCGTGGAAGGAGGTCCGCGCGCAGCTGGATCAGGTCTGGTTTGTGGACACTCCCCCTGCGCTGCGGCTGGCCCGGCTGGTGGACCGGCATGTGCAGTTCGGCATGGAACGGACCGTGGCGGAAGCCTGGGCCCTCGGCCCGGATGAAGCCAACGCTGTGCAGATCGAGGCCACACGCCAGGGAGCGGACCGGATCATCCCCTGGGTATAGGAAACTGCGAGGAATACCGCAGCCGGGAGCGTGGTTCTTGGCTGGACCAGCCTTGCACAACGAACGGAGCGCGCTCATGACTGCATCTGCACCATCGGTTCACCTCGGCGACGGACTTACGGTCAGTCCCCTTGGATTCGGCGGGATGGCCCTCACCCCGGTCTACGGCGAAGTTGACCCGGACGAGGCCCTCAAGACCCTGCACCATGCCGTGGATGCCGGCGTCAGCTTCATTGACACGGCCGACATCTACGGCGGGGGCAGCAACGAGGTACTCATCGGGAAACTGCTGAAGGAGCGCCGGGACGAGGTCCAGCTGGCCACCAAGTTTTCGCTGGTGGGCACTCCGGGGACCGGCTACACGGACGTCCGCGGGGACGCCGCCTACGTCCGGCAGGCCGTGGACGCCAGCCTGCAGCGGCTCGGCACGGACGTGATCGACCTCTACTACATGCACCGCCGTGACCTCCGCGTTCCGATTGTGGAAACCGTGGAGGCCATGGCGGGGCTGGTGCAGCAGGGCAAGGTCAAACACCTTGGCCTGTCTGAGGTGACCGCGCAGGAGCTGGCTGTAGCCCACGCAGTACATCCGATCGCCGCGGTCCAGAGCGAGTGGTCCATCTGGAGCCGCGATGTGGAACGCAACGTTGTTCCGGCCGCGGCAGGCCTGGGCGTGGGCTTCGTGCCATATTCGCCGTTGGGCCGGGGATTCCTGACCGGCACCGTGGACGCGTCGAGCCTGGGAGCCAACGACTTCCGACGCCGGATCCCGCGTTTCGCCGAGGACGCCGCCGAAGCCAACCAGTCCGTAGTGGCAGCGGTTCAGGCCGTAGCTACCGAACTGGCCGCGACATCTGCCCAAGTCGCCCTCGCCTGGCTGCTGGCCCAGGGCAAGCGGCTGGGCATTCCCGTGGTGCCCATCCCCGGCACGCGCAAAACGCACCGGATCGACGAGAACCTCGGCGCCCTGTCCCTGGTCCTGACCACGGCGCAACTGGAGTCACTGGACAAGGCTGCGGACGCCGTCGTCGGTTCCCGTTCGGCGCAGCCCAACTGGGTGTCCCAGGACCGTGAATAACCAGGCCGTGAATGGCTACCGCTGTGAATAGACTGAAGCCCATGGACACGCTCATTCATGATTTACGGGACATCACCATCCGCCGGATTTCGGTCAGCGAGATGGATAACAACGTGTATCTGCTAACCGCCAAGGAGTCCGGCGCGCAACTGCTGATCGACGCCGCGGACAACCTGCCTGCCATCCAGGGGCTGCTGCAGGACGCCGCCGCGGACACCGCTGCAACGGCCACGCTGGCGCTCATCGCCACCACGCACCAGCACTGGGACCATGTCCGCGCACTGCCCGCGTTGGTGGAAGCCACTGGCGCCAGGACGGCGGCCGGAACGGATGACGCCCCGGAGCTTCCGGTGAAGGTGGACCTGCTGCTGGACCACGGCGACGTCGGCAACTTCGACGGCTTCGACGTGACCACAGTGCACCTGCGCGGCCACACGCCGGGCTCGGTTGCGTTTGTCTACCGGGATCCGGCCGGGCCTGCCCACATCTTCTCCGGGGATTCGCTCTTCCCCGGCGGCGTGGGCAACACCCAGAAGGATCCTGAGCGGTTCAACCAGTTGATCAGCGACGTCAGCGAGCGGCTGTTCGATACCTATCCGGATGACACCGTGGTGCACCCGGGCCACGGCAAGCCCACCACCCTCGGCGCGGAACGCCCGCACCTTGAGGAGTGGCGCGCCCGCGGCTGGTAGGGGCTTAACGGCGGTTGAGCTTGTCGAAACCCTGGTTTCGACAAGCTCAACCGCCAATCACTGCTGTTTAGCGGCCGCGGCGTTCGTTCGACGCGGGAGCCGACGCGCGGCGGGGGCCGCTGCGGGCCGGACGGCCGTTGCCGCCGCCGTTGCCTGCGTAGGATCCACCCGAGGTGCCACCGGTGTTGGAGGACCATACAGCTTTGTTGCCGGAGTTGCCTGCGCCAGAATTGCCTGCACTGGCAGCACCGGCGCGCTGGCCGGACCCACCCGTACGGGCGCCGGCACCGGCAGTGCGTGCGCCGGCTGCGCGCTGGCCGGCTGCCGGACGGCCGTTACGCTGTCCGCCGGACGACGCCGGGCGGCCGGAGGAAGCCGGACGTCCGGTCCCGCCGCGGGGAGCATCACTGCGAGTGATCCGAGAATCTGTGCGCCCGTCGGAGCTGCGTCCGTCTGAACCGCGGCCGGCCGCTGCACGGCCACCTGCCGCGGGGACGTCGTTGCGGTGCGTCGAACCAGTGGTGCCGCGGGCGTTGCGGCGTGCAGCTGCTGCTGCGATGGCGCGGTCCTCGTTCTGCTCAGCAACACGGTCAAATGCTGCGCGGGCTTCAGTGCGGCCTTCGTAAGCCACGGCCCGGCGCTCTGCACGGGGCAGGTCGGTGCGCGTCGGCTCTGCGGAGACACGTCCACGGCCGCCACGGCCGCCGCGGCCGCCGGCGGCCGGGGCAGCCTGGCCGCTCCGGCGGGCGTGCTTGCGCTCGGCGTTGGCACCGGTGGAGGTTCCGCCGCCCTGCTGCTTGGCCTTGGTGGCCAGCAGCGCGGCGCGGGTGCGCGGATCAATCTTGTCGGCCATTTCGCCCACCAGTTCAGCAACCAGCGGGGAGTTGGCGGTGACGCGCTCGAAGTTGACGTCGACGCCGGCAGCCTTCATCAGCTTCTTGACGTCGCTCTGCTGCTCCGGGAGGGTCAGGGTGACAACGGTGCCGTCCGAACCTGCGCGGGCCGTACGGCCTGAGCGGTGGAGGTACGCCTTGTGCTCGGTGGGCGGATCCACATGGATCACCAGTTCGACGTCGTCCACGTGGACGCCGCGGGCTGCGACGTCAGTGGCCACCAGGACGCGGACGTCACCGGAGGAAAACTCGGCCAGGTTGCGGTCACGGGCGTTCTGCGAGAGGTTGCCGTGCAGGTCGACGGCGGGGATCCCGGCGTCGGTCAGGGTCTTCGCGAGCTTGCGGGCGTGGTGCTTGGTCCGCATGAAGAGTACGCGGCGGCCGGCACCCGAGGCGAGCTCGACGATCAGCTGCTTCTTGACGGTCTGGTCGTTGACCACCAGCACGTGGTGTTCCATGGTGGTCACCGCGGCCTGTGATTCATCCACGGCGTGGGTCAGCGGGTTGGACAGGTAACGCTGGACGATCTTGTCCACGCCGTTGTCCAGGGTGGCGGAGAACAGCAGGCGCTGGCCCTGGCTGGGGGTCATGTCCATGAGCTTCTTGACAACCGGGAGGAAGCCAAGGTCGGCCATGTGGTCGGCCTCGTCCAGGACGGTGATCTCGACACCTTCGAGGGTCAGGATGCGCTGGCGGATCAGGTCCTCCAGGCGGCCCGGGCAGGCGATGACGATGTCAACGCCGGCACGCAGTGCCTTTTCCTGGCGGGCCTGGGAGATGCCGCCGTAGATGACCGTGGTGGTCAGGCCCATGGCCTTAGCCATCGGCTCGATGGTGGCGTTGATCTGGGTGGCCAGCTCACGGGTCGGCGCGAGGACCAGGCCCATCGGGCGGCCGGGCTTGCGGAAGTGCTTGGCTTCCCGCTCAGCGAGTCGTGCTACAAGCGGGATGGCGAAAGCGATGGTCTTGCCGGAGCCGGTGCGGCCGCGGCCCAGGACGTCGCGTCCGGCCAGGGTGTCCGGGAGGGTCTTGACCTGGATGGGGAACGGCTCAACAATTCCCTGTGCGGTGAGGGTCTCAGCAAGTTCTTTGGGCGTGCCGAGGGCAGCAAAAGTAGTCATGTAGTCAAAGGTCTTTCAGGCGGTATCCGTGCGGATATCGGCCCCCGATGCCGGTTGGCTCAAGGGTTCGCCGAAGAAAAGTCAGGTGATCAACCGGGCTGCTGCCCCATATCAGGGCGGCGGCAGGGACCAAATGGAACGCGTTCATCGACGCAGGATGTGCCTCTCACATGAAAAAACCCGCTTCCCGAATGAAGGGACTCCGATTTAAGGAGCAAGCGGGCATCACTGCACATCAAGTTCCTCAAGCATATCATCCCGTCGCCTCCAGCCCCGATTCCTGCACCTCGCTTGTCCGGACAGCGGCGGTACCGTTGCCTTCAACGCTGGGCCGGGGCAGGCTTGAGGCATGACGCAACAGGGCGAAGACCACCACCACGCAGCGCACGACGGCGACACGCGCCAAGGAGAGCAGCGGCAGCAAAGTGCAGCCGAGGCATGGGACGAAAAATACGGCAGCAAGCCGCAGATCTGGAGCGGCAAACCCAACCCCCAGCTGCTCCGCGAAGGCGGCGGGCTGCGGCCGGGACGGGCACTCGACCTGGGCTGCGGCGAAGGTGCCGACGCCATCTGGCTCGCCCAACAAGGCTGGACGGTCACCGCCGTCGACGTTTCCGCCGTCGCACTCGAACGCGCGGCCGCGCACGAAAAAGCCGCCCTGGACCGCGAACGCGTGCACACCGAGGGCGCGGGCGTCATCCCCAGCCGCATCCACTGGAAACAGTGCGACCTGGACAAGTGGCAACCCGACGAAACCTACGATCTGGTGTCTTCCCAGTTCCTGCACGGCCCGCAGTTGGTCTGGCAGGGGCCGCTCCGGACGGCGGCCGCCGCAGTCAAACCGGGCGGCACGCTGCTGATCGTGGGCCACCACCCCCACCGGTTGCCCCCGTGGGGAAACCACACCAATCCGGACATGTTTTACACGCCGGCCCAGCTCATCCAGGAACTGGGCATCGAATCGCCTGACTGGCAGGTGGAGGTCAACACCACCCGGGAGCGGCCGGCTACCGGGCCGGACGGGCAGGATGCCGTCGTCGGCGACACCGTGTTCAGGGCCACCCGGCTTTCCTGAGTTTTTGTCCAGATAACACGGCTTTAGCGGCCGGAAATGCCGAATATGTGGACAAAAACTCCAAGGTCAGGCGGGGTACGCATCAGTTCGGGTGATTTGAGGTGACCCGCGGCGCCACCGCAACCGCGGCGACGGCCACCACCGCAGTCAGGGCGAAGACTCCGGCGAACGATGCCGCCGTCGTCGTAGATGCCGCGAACACAATGCCCGTGGTGGCGAGAGCGAGCGCGCCGCCCAGCGAATCCGCAATGGACATCGCGGAACTGTTGAAGCCCTCGTTTTCCTTGGTGGACAGGGCGAGTGTCATCACACTCAGCCGCGGATAGATCAGCCCCATGCCGCCGCCGGCGAAGATCCAGCCGGCGATCGCGACGGCGGCGGGCCAGTGCAGGGCAGCCGTCGCCAAGGTCAGGGCGATGGCCAGCAGCACGAGCGCAGACCCGATCCGTACCGCGGTGCGGTGCCGCAGCCGGGTGCCCAGGCGGCCCTGGATCGCGGCGGCCCCGGCCCACGCCACCGCGCCGGCCGTCAGCGCGAGGCCCGCGAACGTCGGCGGGAACGCGTACTGCTCAATCAGCAGGTACGGCAGGTACACCTCGGCCCCGAAAAATGCGGCACCGGCGAGGCCGCGGGTCAGGATCACGCTGGGCAGCCCGCGGCGCGCGAGCAGTGTTCCCCGCGGCAGCAGCGGGCGCACGGCAATCAGAGCAATCACGACGGCGGCCGAGGCCAAAAGTGCCGGCGCCGCGGGGACGCCCGCGATAGTGACTCCCGCGGAGAGGTTCAGTCCCAGCACCGCGAGGGCGGCGAGCGCAGCCCAGCCAATCCGGCCCACCGGCCACGGCGGCGGCGTCGCCTGTTCCGGTTCCGGGTTGACGCCGCGGAGGACCGGAACGATCATCACCAACGCGGGAATCACCAGCCCCACCACGCCCAGGAACACCCAATGCCAGCTCAGGACCTCCGCCACGATGCCGGCCGCGAACGGGCCCACCAGGGACGGGATCACCCACGCGGCGGAGAACGCGGCGAAAATTCCCGGGTGAAGGACGGCAGGGTAGACGCGGGCCACCACCACGTAGAGTGCCACCGTCAGCGCCCCGCCGCCGAGGCCCTGCACCAAGCGGCCGGCGACCAGCAAGGGCATGGACACTGCCGTGCCGGCGATGAGCAGCCCCACGACGAACAGGGCCACAGAGGCATAGAGCGGAAGGGTTGGCCCCCGGCGGTCGGACCAGTTTCCGGCCACTACCATGCCGATCACACCGGTGGCCAGCGGCCCGGCGAAGGCCAGCGCATAAAGGCTTGCCCCGCCAAGTTCCCGGCTGACCACGGGCATGATGGTGGTGACGGCGAGCGATTCGAACGCGGCGAGGAACACCAGGGAACACGCGCCGATGGTCACCCACAGGTACGGCCGCTGCAGGATCCCGGCGGTGGTCCCTGTTGAGGGGAGGGTGGAATCTCGCACGGCACCAGCCTGATCAGTTGTTGGACGCAACCGTATCAGTTCCGGCCCTGAGTTTTTGTCCAGATAACACGGCTTTCAAGCCCGTGAAGCGGCATTATCTGGACAAAAACTCAGGGGTGGGACGGCGACCGGACGGCCAGGGCTTCCTGCACGCTCTCCGCCACCGCTCCGGCTCCGGCCTGGCCCATCACGACTGTGTAGTGGTTGACGTCGGGCACCTCCCCGATCCGGAGCGAGGGCAGTTTCTGCGCCCAGGCCGCCAAATAGCCGGGGGCGTACAGGGCGGCCGGCTCATTGAGCAGGCCCCGCGGCGCCCGCAGCACCTGGGCATCAACGGCCAGTTCATCCAGCGCTTTGAGCAGCGACGCGCCCCGGTGCAGCTCCGCGGTGTCCTCGGCCATGGCCTCATAACGGGTAGCCGGCTTCAGTTCCGGCTCCTCGCCCGTCAGGTCATAGTCCACGTAGTCCTCCACGAGCGGGTTCCAGTCGCCGCTAAACGCGGGGTGCTGCCGCCAGAAGGAGCGGTAGACCTCACGGCTGGGGAATGTGGAATTCAACCGCTCGGCGGCCGGGCCCAGTACCGCCGCCACCACATCCTCGTCCGAAAACCCGGCCGGAACCTGCAGCGGCAGCCCGCCGTCCACCAGCACCAGCGAACGCACGCGCTCCGGGAACAGGTTCGCCAGGACCACGGCGGCAAAGGCGCCCATGGAATGTCCGACGACGACGACGGGTCCCGTCGTGAGCGCACCCAGCACCGCGGCCAGGTCCTCGGCGTGTGTAGGCATCCCGTACGGTCCGGGCAGTGTGTTGGATCTCCCGCGTCCCCTGAGGTCCGGGGCGATGATCCGGACGCCGGGCAGGGCTTCGGCCAGGTACGGCCATGCCTTGTGGGAGGCCGTCACGCCGTGGACGGCCAGGATGGTGGGGGCCCCCGGATCCTCCGGAGCCCACAGAGCGGGTGTGCAGGGCGCCTCCCCGGACCCGGACGTCGGTGGTCCGCTAGCCGGTGCTGCTTGCTGCTCGCGTCATGGGGCATTCCCTTCCAGGGGTTCCTCGAAGACTTCTTCCGGCACATCGGGCCGCGTGCCCGGGATGGGGTGGGCACCTTCCTCGTCCCAGAGCACCCGGCGCATGCCGATGAGCTCGCCGATCCCCATCAGGGCCCAGGCCGCCACGGTGGGATCCATCTCGCGGACCTCGCCGCTGAGCGCGCCGGCCCACCAGGCCAGCAGCGGCTGGATGTTCCACCCGCCCACATGGAACTGGGGCAGCACCGCCAGCACCACATCGGTTAGCCCGGTCGTGCGACGTTCCGGCAACGGTAATTCCCCGCGGACTAGGAGTTTTTGTCCAGATAATGGGCTCTAGGCCGGCAAAAGCGGGATTACCTGGACAAAAACTCCCTGGCGGTCAGCCGCCGACGTACCGGTTCCGGCCCGCACGGTAGCCAAAAACCGCGGCCAGCAAGCCAACGCCCAGGAACAGCAGTCCGGCGGGCGCGAAGGATCCGGTAGCCTGGTGGAGCTGGCCCACCAGCAGCGTGCCGGTGGAACCCAGTCCGTAGCCCACGCCCTGCATCATCCCGGACAGGTGCGCCGCGGTGTGGCCGTCGCGGGTACGCAGCATGATCATAGTCAGCGCCACCGCAGTGAGGCTTCCCTGCCCCAGGCCAAGAAGCCCGGTCCACACCCAGATGAGCTCGAGCGGCCCGAAGATGCTCAGCGCGAAGCCACTTCCGGTCATCAGCGCCACCATCACGTTGATGGCCCGCTGGTCTCGGAACCGCGAGGCCAAGGCGGGGGCGAACAGAGAGCCCAGCATCTGGAGCACGATGGAAACGGATACCATCAGCCCCGCGGTGCCGCCGTCCACGCCCCGATCGCGCAGGATCGGTGCCAGCCAGGCGAACACACTGAAGGACATCATGGCCTGCAGGACCATAAAGATGGTCACCTGCCAGGCCACCGCGGAGCGCCACACGTTGACGCCGTCGGACGCGGCCTGGTGCCGGGCGGGGTGCTGCCGGAGCGCTACCGGGAGGAAGAGTAAAAGGACGACGGCGGCGGGCACCGCCCAGAACCACAGCCCCGCCGTCCACTCTCCCGTCGCCGTGAAGATGGGGTAGGTAAAGCCGGCGCCGAGGGCGGCCGATGCGCAGATCGCCGTGGTGTAAAGCCCACCCATGAGACCCAGCCGGTGCGGGAAGTCGCGCTTCACCAGTCCCGGGAGCAGCACGTTGCAGAGGGCGATGGCGGCACCGCAGGCCGCCGTCCCAACCACCAGGGCAGGGAGATGGCCGGCGCCCGGCACGAGCCCGCCGGCGGCTGCGGGCCGGAGCAGCAGCCCGGCCGTGAGTACTGCCATGGCACCCAGCAGCACCCGCTCCGGGCCAAACCGGCGGGCAAGCCCAGGGGCCAGCGGGGCGAAGGCACCCAGGAGAGTCACGGGCGCTGTGGTGAGTAAAACCACCGCCCAGCCCGGCAGCCCGGCGTCGGACGTGATCTCCGGAAGCAGCGCCGCGAAACTTGAGAAGACCGTACGGAGGTTCAGGCCGATGAGCACCAGGCAGAGGCCCAGGTAAGCCAGGGCGCGGCGGCCGCGGGGCCCGTCCGGGAGCGTGGTGGGGGACGCGGCGGGAACATCGTCGATTTCGGCGTCGACGAGCAGTCCGGGTACGTACACGTTGTCAGCACGGGTCACGGCACCCATTCTGTCAGGCGGCAGCGGGCCGCCGCTGCCCACGAACGCCGGCCCGCCCCTCGCCGCCGAGTTTTTGTCCACTTATCGCGGGTATGAGCACCGCAAAGGCAGATTATCTGGACAAAAACTCAACTATTCTGGAGTGGATGAGTGAATCCCCAGAATCCCCCCAGACTCCGCATGTCCCGCGGCCGGTGACGCCCGGAACCCAGGCGTCGTTCGGCACCTACGGCGGCAGGCCGGTCAGCTTCGTGCGCCGCGGAACCCGGCTGCAGGGGCGCCGCCAGACGGCGTGGGAAGAGCACGCGGACCGGTGGGCCGTGGACGTGCCGAGGCACATTGCGAACACGTCGGTCCACCCGGAATACACGTTCGACGCCGAGGCGGAGTTTGGCCGCAAGGCACCGCTGGTCGTGGAAATCGGGTCCGGGCTGGGCGATGCCATCTGCCACGCCGCCGAGCAGAACCCGGACACGAATTTCCTGGCGGTGGAGGTCTACACGCCGGGGCTGGCCAACACCATCATCAAGATCAACAGCCGTGGGCTGAGCAATGTGCGGGTGGTGGAGGCCAACGCGCCTGAGGTCCTGGCCACCATGCTGCCGGCAGGGTCGGTCAGCGAGCTGTGGGTGTTTTTCCCCGATCCCTGGCACAAGTCACGGCACCACAAACGGCGGCTCATCCAGCCGGAGTTCGCCGAACTCGCGGCCCGGGCGCTCAGGCCGGGCGGCCTGTGGCGGATCGCCACCGACTGGTCCAACTACGCCGTCCACGTCCGCGACGTCCTGGCGGACTCGCCGGACTTCGAGAACCTGCACACCGGCGAGCGCCACGGTCCGGAGAGCCCGCTCACGCAGGTGTGGCAGTCCGGCGTCGAGTCCCTGGTGGGCGGCGCACCCGTCCGCGAGGGCAGGGCGCCGGTCAGCACCGAGCACACCGGTCCCAACGAGGGCGTGGACGAAACCGGCGGCTGGGCCCCGCGTTTCGAAGGCAGGATCCGCACCAGCTTTGAGGCCAAAGCCCACGAGGCCGGCCGGCTGATCTTCGACCTCTGCTACCTCCGGCGCTGAATCAGCCCCGGCGGCCGGGCAGCTGTCAGCCCACGCTGATGCCGGAAACGATCTCCTTCAGCATATCCACGCGTGGTTCGATCTCCGGGTTCACGTAAGGCCAGATCACCACAACGCCGATAAATTTGCTGTTCTCCCATACGCCGACGGTAGCTGCCACCCTCGGCGCACCGGCAGGATCCGTGTAGCCCACGAGGACCGCGTACGCGGCTTTGCCGGGCAGGTTCAGTTCGCCTTCGGTGATGCGGGTCCCTGCGCGTTCTTCAAGGTAAAACTCTGACATCAGGTGGGCCCAGCCGTTAGCCTGCGGCGCGTCCGTGACGGAGGTGTCGTCCTTGATCACAGTGACCAGAACGCCTCCCAGCAGTCCGTATTGCTCGGTGTTCGGCCCCGCGGCGGATTCCTCCAGGACCTGCGTGTACTCGGGGAAGTCTGCCGTAAACCCCAGGGGGGATTCGATGTGCACTGACATGGTTGCTCCTTAGCGGTAAGTCTTGGGTTCAGGCACGGGGACGTCAGAGCCGCTCAAGCTTCGAATCGTTCGCGACCTTATAGTACGTGGACACGTTGGTGGACACCTTGTTCTCGATCTTGACTGCCACTTCGCCCGCCCTGAAGTCCACACCGGCCTCGTTGGACACCGTCACCACGTTGTTCACCTGGACGGTGGCAGAGCCGGCCTCGTACAGCTTCGCGGCGTCCGCGGCTGCCGCGAAGTCGTTCCCAAGCGCCACGTTGCGCATGTAGCTGTCGATCACGGCCTTGTTCTCCGGGGAATATTCGACGTCGATCTTGACAGTGCCCTGCGTGCCGACGGTCACGTTCGACTCCAGCTTGGCGCCCTGCAGGTCTGGTCCGGCGCTGGCGCCCTGTGCCACGGTGCCGTCCATGGACACCGCGATCGACTCGATGTTGCTGTCCTTGTCCAGGTTTACTTCCAGGCCGCCCTTGCCTGAGGCCTGGAACATCTGGCCATCAAGGTCCAGCTTGCCCTGCGCGGACACTTCGCCGCTGGCGGTGGCCGTGCCGTCTGTCAGGTTCCGCTCGTAGGCGAGGTCCAGCTTCGCAGAGCCCGAGCCCGGACCGGCCTCACCCTTGGCTTCGAAGGACAGCGTTCCCTTGACCTTGTTTTCGACGCCGGTTGTGCCGTTGTCGTTGGCGGCGTCCAGGACGGTGGACGCGATGTAGATCGGCGCATTGCTGGCCATGTCCTTAACATCACCAAGGTCGTCCGGCGGGAGCTCCCCGTACATCTGGTTTCGGGCCGCCATGGCCTCGTCAAGGCTGCCGAACCTGAACTCGCTGGAGCCTTCCCCGTTGAGCGTGACGCCTGCCGTTCCGGTGGGATCGTTCAGGCCCGCGCCCGCGTTTCCGTAAACCTTCAAGGTGGCCGAACCATCAGCATTCTCAACCACCACGGTGCCCACTTCCGCGCCGGCATGGAACCAGGCAACCCGGCCGTCGATGGAGGCCTTGCCGGTCTCGGTGTAGACAGGAACATCTGACCGGCCGATTCCTTGGAGCTGCGCTTTGGCCTGCTCTTGGGCAGAGAGGGGGATGCCGCCGTCCATCCTCATCAGGTCTTCGGCGAAGGGGCCGTTCTCACCCTCGCCTTCGATCAGGTACTGCCGGTCTGATTCGGACAGGCCCGCCCACCACTTGCCTTGTTCTTCCGGGCTGGCCTTGAGCATGTCAGCCAGGCCCTTTTCCAGCTCCTGGCGGTGCGCCTGCGCCTCGGCCGCCTTCTGCGCCTGCTCCTCAAACCATGACTTTGCCCGGCCGCCCGAATCCTTGAGTCTGTCCAGGAAGCTTCCGCCGCCACCGCTCGACTTGTCGGAGGCCTTTTCCTGCTCGTCGGCGTGCTGGAGGAGCAGCTTGGAGTTGTGGCGGAGGCTGGAGGCCACCCGCTCGAGTGCCGGACGATGGTTGCCGGTCCAGTCCTGCCTGAATTGCGCGCCGTCAGGGCCCTTCCACGGGGCGGACTGAATCTGGCCCTGCAGGGAGCTTGCCCGGCTGCTGAGCAGCGTGGCCGCCTTGTCAGCGGCTTTCGCCAGCTCACGCAGCTGGCTGACGTCCGCGCCGTAAAAAGTCATGGTGTCTCCCCCGGAGAGTGATACGAGTGGGTTTATCGCTGAACATATGGTCGCACGGCAGGCAGTGCCCCGCGATGGGGAACACTCCCCATTGGCGACGTCGGACTGCACGCCAGCGCACCGTCCCCGGCGGGCGCGGGACTGGTCCCCGCCCCGGAATGCCGGACTTTTCGAGGCTGGCTCTGCGTGGCACGATGGATCTGTGCGGGGGGCACGCAATCTGCGCCTCCCGGCGCCGGCCAAAGGAACCAGCATTAAAAGAGAATTCAGACAGGCCGCGGACGCGGCGGAGGACGTCACCAACTCACGCCCTTTGGAGTTGCTGGCACGGGCGGGTTTTGCGGCGAGCGGTGTCCTGCACTTCCTGGTGGGGGCTATCGCCATCCGGCTGGCGATGGGCGGCTCGGGGAATGCTGACTTCAGCGGAGCCGTGGCCGAGCTCGCCAGCCAGCCCGCCGGACCGTTCCTCCTATGGGCGAGCTTCGCAGCCTGCGCCGCACTGGCGGTGTGGCAGGCCAGCGATGCCATCTTCGATTACAGCGGGCTGCCCGCCAAGAAGAAAGCCGGCCAGAAAGCAAAGGCGGCAGCCCAGGCCCTGGTGTTTGCCGGGCTGGCCCTGACGCTTGCGGCCTTCGCCATGGGCACAGGCTCCGGGGATGACAACAGGCAATCCGCGAGCGACCTCACGCTTGCCGTGATGCAGGCCCCCGGCGGCGTGGCCCTGCTGGTTGTGATGGGGGCAGGCATCGCCGTCGCCGGCGCCGTCTATGCCATCCGGGGAATCAGGAAATCCTTCGCGAAACACGTGACGATGCCCGCGTCCCCCACCGGCCGGACGGCAGTCACCGCCCTGGGTGTGACCGGCTACGTGGCCAAGGGTGCTGTCCTGCTGCTGACCGGGCTGCTGATCGCCATCGCCACGCTGCGCGCCCATCCGGACGAATCAACCGGCCTCGACGGCGGGCTCAAGGCCCTCCGCGACCAACCGTTCGGCGTGTACCTCCTCGCCGCCGTGGGTGCGGGCCTGATCTGTTATGGCTTGTACATGGTGGTCCGCGCACGCCTGGCGAAGATGACTTAACAGCCCACCCACCGGCGCGCCGCCCGTGGGAGGCGGGACGCGGAGCTACGGAACCGTGATCACTGCGACGGTGCGAGCGTCGTAGTCCCGCAGCTCGACGCTCGCGATGCTGGCCAGCTGGACCGGCGTGGCTCCGGTAACTTTGATCCGGCCGCTGGGCGTGGCTGTCCACGCGCAGGCACGGTCCTCCCCGCCGTCCCGGTCCCGCACCCACAGCGAGTACGTCCCGTTCAGCGGCATGCTGCTGCCGTTGACCGCCAGTTCGGTGCCCCAGTTCTTCCGGGCCAGGTCCACGCTGAAGCGCAGGCCACTGTCCGCCTGGACGGAGTAGCTGGCGTCGGGCTGCGGCGGCCGGTTCAGCAGCGGCCCCGCCGCCACGCCCAACGCGAGGCACTCTGCGGCGACCGCGCCCACCGGTGCTGCCCACCGCCGTCGTAATTTACGACGCCGGGCGGCCAGTTCGTCGAGGACCGCACGGGGAACGGAGGTGGCCGGCTGGGTTAACGCGGCGGGGCGGGTGCTCCCGGTCAGCCCCACCGCGTCCGGCACGGGAAGTGCGTCCAGCAGGGCCGGCAGGCTTTCCAGTTCCGCGAGTTCCGCCCGGCAGTGGGGAACCCATCACCACCTACATCGCTGGCCGGAACGGGAAAGTTACGGCCCCGCTGAAATTTTTTTCTGCTCGACGGGCAGTCTGCCGCAACGGCCGCAGTCGAAATCGCCGGAACGCAGCAGGGTCGCCGGAACTTCCCGGCGACCCTGCACTCTTCCGGCGAAGTGGGCGAACCCGGCCCGCGCTTACTTGCCGCGCGCGTCAGGTGCGGCTCCCTACGCGTCGATCAGATCGTCGTCGTCCGCTTCTTCGAACTCAACCGCGGCCACAATCTCCTGCGTCTCCGGGTTGATCATGAACGCCTCGTCCTCTTCCTCCACCATGAGGAAGTCGCCGTGGTCCGTGCTGAAGTGCCAGGCCAGAGTCTTCTTCTCGCCGTTGTGCAGATAGTTGGGGTCGCCCATGGTGATCTTTTCGAGGGCATAGCCGGCAACGTTGCACAGTTCCCGGATGATGATTTCAAAATCCGGGGCGTTGTCCAGCGCTTCCTCGTCGGCCCGGGCCTGGCGCTCGTCGAGGTCGGGGAGGAGCGCCACCTGGTGTTCGATGTAGGCGCTGAGCGCCTCATCATCCAGCACCAGCAGGCCTTCCTGGCCCAGTAGCCAGGCGGCGTTCAAAGCGGTGATGTTCTCGGTCTCGAACAGTTCCTCGAACTCGCCGT
Source organism: Arthrobacter sp. UYCo732 (assembly GCF_040547265.1). Taxonomy (NCBI): domain Bacteria; kingdom Bacillati; phylum Actinomycetota; class Actinomycetes; order Micrococcales; family Micrococcaceae; genus Arthrobacter; species Arthrobacter sp. UYCo732. The sequence continues at coordinate 74,004 of NZ_JBEPPJ010000005.1, forward strand.
CGAGTTCCTCCATGACGCGGACGGCGTCGTTGGACTCTTCCTCGGCGTCCAGGTCGCCGTCGAGGTAGCGTTCCTCGTCTTCCTCGGACAAGGCATCAAAAACCTCAACGGTCCGGTTGAAGAGCTCCAGGTGCGCCGTTGCGCCCATGCTCTCGAGGCCCTCGCGGATCAGCGGATCCACTTCGTCGCGGTCAGCGGTGAACACGTACTGGGCGAATCCGCCCTCCAGGGACTGCGTGACGTAGAAGTCCACGTAGTAGCTGCGGAGCGCCGCAGGAGCGATCTCGCCGGCGTCGAGCAGGCTCCCGTACATGGCGTTCACCACGTGAACGTTGGCATCGACAACCTCCTCAGTACCAGCTTCGATGCTGGCTTTGGTCAGGACGACAGGGTTCTGGCTCGTGGTCATGAAATTCCTCACTGCTGAAAGCTTTGATGATGCTCGGGACACTTTCACGCTACGTGGGCGGGGACAGCGGTCGGCTGAGGATGAAGTGAACGTCAGGCGAAGTTTCAGGCCCCCGCCGGGCGAACTAAGATGAATCAGATAATCATCGATCGGACACGGCCCCGCCGTGGCCAGCTGAAAGTAGCGCGCACCATGCCATCCCAACCGGACGAGAGTGCGGCACTGGCGATACAGACCCCCGCCATCAACGACCGCTCCCTCGCGGCCGGGCTGGCGTATGCCATGGGCAGCCGGGTTTCCGGAGTGTCGTTCGACGCCGCCACCGGGCTCATGCTGGGCAAGGTCCGGGGAGGCGCGGACGTGCCCTACTCCACCACGGCCAAGCTGGTCCGGAAAACGGGCGGCTGGAGCTGCACTGTAGGCGTCTGCAGCTGCCCCGTCCGCAAGGACTGCAAGCATGTGGCCGCGCTGCTTTTCGCCGCCGAGGACAACCCCGCCATCCGCGTTCAACTCCTGGCCCCGGCCGAGGTTTCCCGGCTGTCCCGCCAACCCGCCAGCCTCGATCTGGCCGACTGGGAGCAGGCCCTGAGCCCGCTTATCTCGCAGCCCGGCATCACCCAATCCAGCAACGGCATCCCCCTGGCCCTCCAGTTCGAGATCGAGGAACCGGCCCCGCACTTCTCCTACACAGGGCGCCGCGACCCGCTCCGCAGCGTCCGCCAGCTCAAGGCCCGGCCCGTGATCATGGGCGCCAAGGGCAAGTGGGTCCGCGGCGACGTCTCCTGGAACACCCTGAGTTACCTGAACTTCCGGCGCGAATGCAACGAGGCTCACATCGAGTGGATGCAGACGTTCCTCGCCGCACACACCGCCGCCGCCAACCGGGTCCACAACTCCTCCGCGCTCTGGCTGGGCCTAAACACCTTCGCCGGCAAGAACCTGTGGGGGCTGCTCGCCGACGCCAAAAAGATCGGCCTCGCCCTGGTCCACAGCCGCGGCACCGAGCCGGTGCGCCTGGCGGAGTCTCCCGCCGCCGTCGGGCTTAACCTGAGCCGCTTTGGCGCGCCTGTGGGTGAACCCGCCGCGGGCAGTACTGCGAGAACAGCCGACGACGGCGGGCTGGAGCTTGCGCCCACCATCACTGTGGAGGGGGAAGAGGTTGATCCCGCATCGGTGGGGACCATTGGCCGCCCGGCGCACGGCATCTTCCTGACTACCGGCGGCGAAGCGCTTCCCGGGGTTTCCGCGGACAGTGTGATTACCCTGGCGCCGCTGGAAGCTGGCCTGAGTGAGGAACTGCTGACCTTCGTGACCGCCGGCAGCACGCTGCACATTCCAGCGCAGGACGAAACGCGTTTCCTGACCGGCTTCTACCCGAAGCTCAGGCAGACCGCACGGGTCACCGCGAAGGATGAGTCGGTGGCGCTGCCCACACTTGCCGTCCCCACGCTCTCGCTGCTGGCCAACTACGGCGCTGACCACCGCGTGCGGCTGCACTGGGAATGGCATTACAAGTCCGGGAACATGGTCAACGCCCAGCCGCTCTGGCGGCACCCCGGCGACCATGGCTACCGCGACGACACCGCCGAGGCACGCATCCTGGAGGGAATCGGCCAGCCGTGGAACGTTGTCCCGGCGTTGGGCGAATCCGCCACCGGCGGCTGGGGCACTCCGCGGCTGGCTGCATCCGTTGAACTCAGCGGCCTGGACACGCTGGCTTTCACCGAGGATGTCCTGCCCATGCTCCGGAACGCCCCGGAGGTCGCGGTGGACACTGCCGGGGACATCGCGGACTACCGCGAGGCCGAGGAAGCGCCCGTGGTTTCCATCTCCACCAAGGCCACCGAACAGCGCGACTGGTTCGACCTCGGCATCCAGATTTCGTTGGAGGGCCAACCGGTTTCCTTCGCGGCCGTGTTTTCCGCCTTGGCCGCCGGCCAGACCAAGATGCTCCTGCCCAGCGGGGCCTACTTCTCGTTGGACTTGCCTGAACTGCACCACCTGCGGGCCCTGATCGAGGAAGCCCGCTCGCTCCAGGACAACCAGGACGCCCCGTTGCAGATCAGCCGCTTCCAGGCCGGGCTGTGGGACGAGCTGGCCCAGCTGGGCATCGTGGACGAGCAGGCTGCCGCGTGGCGTGAGGCCGTGGGCGGGCTGCTGGAGGGCGGGATCGACGGCCTTCCGCTGCCTGCCTCGTTGAACGCCGAACTGCGGCCCTATCAGCTGGAGGGTTTCAACTGGCTCAGCTTCCTCTACCGGCACAGCCTGGGCGGGGTCCTCGCCGACGACATGGGGCTGGGCAAAACCGTGCAGGCGCTCGCGCTGATGTGCGCTGCGAAGGAGCAGGCGGCCACTGATCCCGCCACTTCACCCGCCACTTCAGCGCCCGACGGCGGCACTCCCTTTTTGGTGGTTGCCCCCACCAGCGTCGTGGGCAACTGGGCGGCGGAAGCCGCGCGCTTCGCTCCCGGCCTCACGGTTCGCATCGTGAGCGAAACCTTTGCCAAGAACAGCCAGGATGCGGCCGTTGAGCTGGGCGGCGCGGACATTGTGATCACCTCGTACGCCCTGTTCAGGATCGACTACGATTCCTACGCCTCCAGGACCTGGGCCGGGCTGGTGCTGGACGAAGCCCAGTTTGTGAAGAACCACCAGTCCAAGGCGTACCAGTGTGCCCGGAAGCTGCCCGCCGCCTTCAAGCTGGCCATCACAGGCACGCCGCTGGAAAACAACCTCATGGAGTTCTGGGCGCTGACGTCCATCGTGGCGCCTGGCCTGTTCTCCAGCCCCAAGCGCTTCGCCGAGTACTACCAGAAGCCCGTGGAGAAGAACGGCGACAAGGGGCAGTTGGACAAGCTCCGCCGTCGGGTCCGTCCACTGATGATGCGGCGTACCAAGGACCAAGTCATCCAGGACCTGCCACCCAAGCAGGAGCAGATCCTGGAGGTGGTCCTGAATCCGCGTCACCAGAAGGTCTACCAGACGCATCTGCAGCGTGAGCGGCAAAAGATCCTGGGCCTGATCGAGGACGTTAATAAGAACCGGTTCACCATTTTCCAGTCGCTCACCCTGCTGCGGCAGCTCAGCCTGGACGCTTCGCTGGTGGATCCGTCGCTGACCGGCGTCCGGTCCAGCAAACTGGATGTCCTGTTCGAGCAGCTGGAGGACTTGGTGGCAGAGGGCCACCGCGCACTGATCTTCAGCCAGTTCACCGGTTTCCTTGGTAAGGTCCGCGAACGTCTTGTGGAGGAGAAGATCGAGTTCTGCTACCTCGACGGCAGCACCCGGAACCGTACCGACGTCGTCAATGAGTTCAAGAACGGCAGCGCGCCGGTATTCCTCATCTCATTGAAGGCCGGCGGCTTTGGGCTGAACCTGACCGAGGCCGACTACGTGTTCCTGCTGGATCCGTGGTGGAACCCCGCATCAGAGGCACAGGCTGTGGACCGGACCCACAGGATTGGGCAGGCGAGGAATGTGATGGTGTACCGGCTGGTGGCCAAGGACACCATCGAGGAAAAGGTCATGGCCCTGAAAGCGCGCAAGTCGCAGCTGTTTGCGGACGTGATGGAAGGCGACGCCCTCTCTGGCGGCGCCATAACGGCCGAGGACCTCGCGGGGCTGTTCAAGGACTGACCGTCGTCGGAGGCTGTTTTCCTTGGCCGGTACGGGTCACCGCCTAACAGGTCACCGCTTAACTGCAGGCAGTCAGGATACCGGCGATCGCATCATGCTCGGCCTGGGTGGCCCACAGGTGGTACTTGGCCTTGACGGCGGTCTGGCGGACCACGTATTCGCACCGGAACGCCCTATTTGGCGGGAGCCAGGTGGCAGCATCCTTGTCGCCCTTGGCGCCGTTAGTGGGCCCGTCTGCGGCCATGAGGTTCAGGGGGTCGTTCGCCAGTTGCTTGCGCTGTTCGGGGCTGAGCTGCTGTGCGCCTTTCTGCCACGCGTCGCTGAGAGCGACGAGGTGATCAATCTGGACGGCGGAGCTGGTGGTGTTGCCTCGGACAAAGTTGATGGTTGTAGCTGTGTACTTATCGGCCAGCATTCCCGTGGCAACGACGCAGTTCTGTGTGCCGGGCTTGAACGTCTCGCCTTGGAGATCCCTGGCGAGGATGTCGTTTCGCGTATCGCAGCCGTTTCGGTCGACGTCGGCCCAGGCCGGACCAAATTCGTCGCGGGCGTAGCCGGTCTTGGGGGCGCGTCCCTTAACCGGGATGGTTTCCAATTCGGCGCGGGCCGTAGCCAGTTCGGCTGGGCTTACAGATTCGGCGGAGATGCCCGACGGAGCGGCCCTGACTGAGTCGGTCAACATGGTTGCGGCCTCCGCTGCGGCGTCACAACCGGCGAGGGCACCTGCAAGAAGCAGACTGGTGAGCAGGGTCAGTGCTTTGATGGCGGCGGAATGGTTGATAGTAAAGTCCTTCAAGAGTGCGGCGGAGGTGAACAGGTTACTAGCGCCGGCCGTCCTGACCCGTGATGCCTGGAGGTGAAGTCTGTCACGCAGTCCGTCATGCTGGGACGCCACTCTGCCCCCCCCTTAGATGTCGTACCCCTTTGTCATGATGTGACCATGGACAACACGGCAGCTGCAGAGGTTCTGGAGGCCATCGCGGCCTCCGCCGCCGGGTTGGCCGGTGTGCTCCGCGGGACTGCCGTTGTCTCGGCGGCCCAGCCGTCCGTGGGGACGGGGACCTGCTGCGCCAGCAGGCAGAAGCGTGCCTGACCGTCCTGTCCGGAACTGCCGGGATGGAGGCCATGATGGCTGCCGTGAAGGTCCTGCCGCCAACGGTTATGACCATGCCGCGCAGGCGGTTTCAGGCCCTGTGGCGTCCCCGGGAGAGCAGCCCGCCCAGGACATGGGCATCCTGGCCGAAGTCGCCTGCGCCCTGACCGTGAGCGAACGCACGGCGAACGCGCCGCTGGCCGAAGCACATGAATTAACCACCGCGCTGCCGCTGACGCTGGCCGCCCTGGAAGCAGGGTCGATTTCGTGGCAGCACGCCCGGACCGTTGTTGACGAAACGGACTCACGACATTGGGCCGAACCACGGAACTATAAGCCAACTGCTGCTGGCACCGGTCCGCGGTTCGGTCTGCTGCCGGACTCGTGACCCGGGTCAGCGCCCCAACGCCGACCCGGACTTTTTTAGTTGTTCATGAGCTGTTGCTAACCACCAGCTGATTCTGACCATCAGCTGTTGCTGTCTATCAGGCGCGCTGCGGGGAACCGAGTTCCACGGGGTCTTCGTCCGTCAGGTAGGCAAACTCCGAGTGTGCTGCGATGTCGATGCCGCGCATTTCGTCCTCGGGCTTGATGCGTAGTCCCATAATCCGGTCCAGTATCTTGGCCAGGATCCAGGTCACCCCGAACGAATAGGCCAGGACGGAGACGGTGGCGAGCGCCTGGATGCCAAGTTGCCCGAGGCCGCCGCCGTAGAAGAGACCGCTTACTCCGTTCGGCGCCTTGTCGGTCGCGAAGAGCCCGATCAGCAGCGTGCCGATGATGCCGCCCACCAAGTGGACGCCCACAACATCCAGGGAATCGTCGTAGCCCAGCCGGAACTTCAGTTCGATCGCCAGGGAGCAGACAGCGCCGGCGATGGCGCCGATGGCCAGTGCGCCAAGCGGACTGACGGCACCACAAGCCGGTGTGATGGCAACGAGGGCAGAGATCAGGCCGGACGCCGCACCCATGCTGGTGGCCGCACCGTGGCGGAGCCGCTCAACGAGGGCCCAGGCAAGGAGCCCGGCAGACGCAGCCACGGCCGTGTTCAGGAATACCACTGACGCGGACTGGCCCGCCGAGAGCGCAGAGCCGGCGTTGAAGCCGAACCAGCCCACCCACAGCAGTCCGGCGCCGACGAGCACCAGCGGCCGGCTGTGCGGCTTGGTGTGGTCCATCTTGGGCCAACCCGAGCTCTTTCCAAGCACTAAGGCCAGTGCCAGCGCGGCGGCGCCGGCGTTCATGTGGACAGCGGTGCCGCCGGCAAAGTCGATGGCCTTGATGCCGTTGGCGATCCAGCCGCCGGTGACGCTGCCGTCGGCAGACGAGAAGGCAAACACCCAGTGCGCGATGGGGAAGTAGACGATGGTGGCCCAGATGCCCGCGAACAGCATCCAAGCACCGAACTTCATGCGCCCGGCCGCCGCTCCCGCAACCAGGGCGGTGGTGACGCAGGCGAAGAACAGCTGGAACGCCGCGAAGAGGATCACCGGGATGGATACAGAGTCATCTTTGGCCAGCAGCTGTCCCATGCCAGGGAATTCGGTGACGTCACCGATCAGTCCCCAGCCGCCCACGGAGTCGCCGAAAGCCATTGAGTAGCCGAAAAGCGCCCAGAGCACCGCCACCAGGCTCGCGCCACCGAAGCACATCATCATCATGTTGAGAATGCGACGAGACCCCACCATTCCCCCGTAAAACAGGGCCAGGGCGGGGATCATCATGCAGACCAGCGCCGAGCTGGCCAGAATCCAAGCGACATTTCCCGAATCCATGGGAAACCCCTTTCGTGATGCGAAGAGAGAACGGAATTGCCCGTCAGAGCCGCTCCGGAGGACGGCGCGGAGTTGGAGCAAAGCACATCGGAGGGCAGCTATTGCCGTCTGGTTCCAACAGTAGGGCGGCAGTTCCGCGGTGGGTTTCCGGCTGGTTAAATCGACGTTGCAGTCGCGGGCAGGGCCAGTTACACAGTCCATCGAACGCACATTCGTTCCCGGTAATCACGGCCGGACGAGAACGGCGGAGGCGCCGTCAGCGTGACCGGAGTGGATGCAAGCGCGTCTGCCCGGGCCTGGGGTGTGCACGCCACAAAACGAAGTGGCCACCGACCCTTGCTGGGTCGGTGGCCACTGAGAAAACGCGTGGGGCGGTGCCGGATGCTAGATGAGGCCCTGCGCCAGCATGGCGTCGGCAACCTTGACGAACCCGCCGACGTTGGCGCCCAGCACATAGTTGCCGGGCTGACCGTATTCGTCCGCGGTGGAAGCGCAGCGGTCGTGGATCCCCACCATGATTTCAGTAAGACGCTGTTCTGTGTGCTCGAACGTCCAGGAGTCGCGGCTGGCGTTCTGCTGCATCTCAAGCGCCGATGTCGCAACGCCGCCTGCATTGGCCGCTTTGCCCGGCCCGAACAGGATACCGGCATCCTGGAAGACAGCCACCGCGTCACGGGTGGAGGGCATGTTGGCGCCTTCGCCGACCGCTAAGAGACCGTTGCGGACCAAGCGTGCGGCAGCATCGCCGTCGAGCTCGTTCTGCGTGGCACACGGAAGGGCCACCGTGGCGTCGACGTCCCACACGGACCCGGATTCCACGTAGGAAACGCCGGGGCGGCGGAGGGCGTAATCCTTGAGGCGGCCGCGCTCTATTTCCTTGATCTCGCGCAGAAGTCCGACGTCGATTCCGGCCTCATCCACGATGTAGCCGGAGGAATCGGAGCAGGCCACCACGCTGGCACCGAGCGTCTGTGCCTTGGCGATGGCGTTGATGGCCACATTGCCGGAACCCGACACCACAACACGCTGGCCGTCGAACGACATCCCGCGGGTTTTCAGCATCTCCCGGGTGAAGATGACCGTGCCGTAACCTGTGGCTTCCGGACGCACCAGCGAGCCGCCCCAGGTAATGCCCTTGCCGGTCAGGACGCCGGACTCGTAGCGGTTGGTGATGCGCTTGTACTGGCCAAAGAGGTAGCCGATTTCACGGCCACCAACACCGATGTCGCCCGCCGGCACGTCAGTGTACTCGCCGATGTGCCGGTACAGCTCGGTCATAAAGGACTGGCAGAACCGCATGATTTCCGCATCGCTGCGGCCGCGGGGGTCGAAGTCCGAGCCGCCTTTGCCGCCGCCGATGGGCATGCCGGTCAGGGCGTTCTTGAAGATCTGCTCGAAACCCAGGAACTTCACTATGCCGAGGTAGACCGAAGGGTGGAAGCGCAGGCCGCCCTTGTACGGGCCGAGGGCGGAGTTAAATTCAACCCGGAAGCCCCTGTTGATCTGAACGCGGCCGGTGTCGTCGGTCCACGGCACGCGGAAGATGATCTGGCGCTCGGGCTCGCACAGCCGCTCCAGAATGGCGGCTTCGAGAAGCTCCGGGTGCCTGTCGTGGACGGGGCCGAGACTCTCGAAAACCTCGGTCACAGCCTGGTGGAATTCAACCTCACCAGGGTTTCGCGCCAGTACCGTATTCCGGATGGCTTCAAGCCGCGCGTCCACACTGTCTCCTCAAATTCGTTCAATGTTCAACATGAATGATAACAACGATTGATCCTGCTGAACTTTCTGTGTCATCCGTCCTAAGATTCGCCATTCACCGGGCACCCGTGGATCCTCGCTGCCAGACACCACCGGAACGCCCGATGGCGACGTTTAATGCGCACCAGTTGGGTGGGTGGGCACCGGACGTGAAACCATACGGACCATGTCCCAGAAGATTGCGTACCAGGGTGAACCCGGCGCCAACTCCAATATCGCGTGCATGCAGATGTTCCCCGAACTCGAAAGCATGCCGTGTGCCAGCTTCGAGGACGCTTTCGAGCTGGTATCGAGCGGTGAGGCCGAGCTGGCCATGATCCCGATCGAGAACTCGATTGCGGGCCGGGTGGCGGACATCCATGTCCTGCTCCCGCTGTCGCACCTGCAGATCGTGGGCGAGTTCTTTCTCCCCATCCACTTCGACCTGCTGGGCATCCCCGGGAGCACCATCGAGGGTGCCACCGAGGTCCACAGCCACATCCATGCCCTGGGCCAGTGCCGCCGCCTCATCCGGACCGCCGGCCTCCGGCCCGTCATTGCCGGCGACACCGCCGGGTCCGCCCGCGAAGTCCGGGAATGGAACGACCCCACCAAACTGTCCCTCGCGCCCCCGCTCGCGGCCCAGATCTACGGCCTTGAGGTGCTGGCATCGCGCGTCGAGGACGACCCCTCCAACACCACCCGTTTTGTGGTGTTGGCCCGCGAAAAGAAGCTGCCCACCCGGGACGAGTTGACCGGGCAGGCGGTGACCAGCTTTGTGTTCCGCGTCCGGAACGTCCCCTCCGCGCTCTACAAGGCGCTGGGTGGGTTTGCCACGAACGGCGTGAACATGACGCGGCTGGAGAGCTATATGGTGGGCGACGAGTTCACCGCCACCATGTTCATGGTGGATGTGGAGGGCCACCCCGAGGACCTGCCGCTGCGGCTGGCACTGGAGGAGCTGGATTTCTTCACCACCGAAGTCCGCATCCTGGGCGTCTATCCCGCCGCCGATCACCGGATAGCGCAGGCAGCCAACAGCTGACCGCGGCCTGCTTGCGCTCGGCCCTCAGCGCCTACTCCTTGGCCGGCCAGTCCGCGCCGCTGTACTCAAGAACCCAGCTTCGGGACGGAGCACGGTTCGCTGCGCAATTCCACCCTGTTTCTGCGCCCGGAGGCGGCTCGAAGGCCGCCAGCCGGGGCATGCTCTGGGGCCCTCCGCCACCCATAAGAGGTAGAATGTCGTTGGCCCTCGTCCGCGGCAGTCTCGCGGGGGCTCCTCCGATGTCACTCCGAGACATTGCCCCGTCCGCACGGTTCTCCGCGATATTTGTAACGATATCTGCGAGGAGGGCTGGCAGCAGGCGGCCACAGCGCCCTCATACAGCCGGCGCACAGCGTGGAAAGAGAGCTTATTGTGGTGGATTTCATTTCCGGCAGGCTCAACCAGATCCTCTTCGCTGGCTGGCAGCATTTCAGCCTGGTGGTCCAGTGCCTGATCCTGGCTACCGTCCTGGCATTACTAGCTGCCGTTCTCGTCTACCGGAATAAGAAGCTGGTTGCCGTCGCGAATTCCGTCTCCGCGGTCGGACTGACCATCCCGTCCTTCGCACTCATCGGGCTTCTGGTCCCGCCCTTCGGATTCGGCGTGGTGCCGGCCGTGATCGTGGTCGCGTTCTATGCCACGCTTCCCATTCTCCGCAACGCCGTCGTTGGCCTGTCCGGTATCAGCCCGGCCACCGTCGAGGCCGCCCGGGGGATCGGCATGAGCCGCTTCCACACCTTGCTGCGGGTGGAACTCCCGATGGCCTGGCCGATCATCCTCGCCGGAGTACGCGTGTCCGCCCAGATGGTGATTGGAGTGGCGGCCATCACCGCCTATGCCCTGGGGCCTGGCTTGGGCGGCTTCATCTTTTCCGGTCTCTCCCGTCTGGGTGGCGCTAACTCGTTCGAGTCGGTGGTGACCGGCGTCGTCGGCGTCGTCATTCTTGCCCTCATCCTTGATCTCCTTCTCGTCCTTCTCGGCCGGCTGACAACTTCGCGAGGTATCCGTGTCTGAAACCGCCCCCACATCCACTCCCGCATCCGTTACAGACAAGTCACTGCCCGCTGATGGCATCACCGGGGCCAGCATTCTGCTGGATCAGGTCACCAAGCGCTACCCCGGCCAGGCCAGGCCTGCCGTGGACGGCCTTACACTGGAAATTCCAGCGGGCAAAATGGTGATGTTCGTGGGCCCGTCGGGCTGCGGGAAGACCACCACACTGAAAATGATCAACCGGCTGATCGAGCCCACCGAAGGCCGGATCGTCCTCAACGGTGAGGACGTCACCAAGAAAGACGGCGATCAGCTCAGGCGCAAGATCGGCTACGTCATCCAGGCCGGCGGACTGTTCCCGCACATGACCGTGGCGGCCAACATCGCGATCGTGCCCAGGATGCTCGGCTGGGACAAGGTACGCACCGCCGCCCGCGTCGACGAGTTGCTGGAACTGGTCTCGCTGGAGCCCGGTGTCTACCGGAACCGTTTTCCCAAAGAACTTTCGGGCGGCCAGCAGCAACGCGTAGGTGTGGCCCGTGCCCTCGCCGCGGACCCGCCGGTGCTCCTGATGGACGAGCCGTTCGGCGCAGTGGATCCGATCACCCGGCAGCGCCTGCAGGACGAACTTCTTCAGATCCAGTCCGAGCTGCAGAAAACAATTGTCTGCGTTACCCACGACTTTGATGAAGCGGTGAAGCTCGGCGACTGGATCGCCATTTTTGACGCCGGTGCCCGGCTGGTCCAGTACGACACCCCCGAACGCATCCTCGCGGACCCGGCCAACGAATTCGTGGAGAACTTCATCGGATCCGGCGCGGGGCTCAAGCAACTGACCCTTACCCGCGTCAGCGATGCACCTCTGGCCGAAGCGATCACAGGGCGGCCCGGGGAGGCCGCGGCGGAGGTCCTGGCCCGCATCACCACAGCCGGGCACGGCCACGCGGTCATCGTGGACGCCCGCCAGCGCCCCCTTCAGTGGCTGTCCCGCCGCCAACTCAGCCGGATGGAGACCATCAGTGCCGTGCCGGACCCGAAATTGCCGGTGGTGGGCAGCCGGGCCACCCTCAACGACGCGCTGGACACCATGCTGGTCTCCAGCGCCGGGGCGGCCCTGGTGACCGGTCGGCGGGACGTCTTCCAAGGCGTCATTGATGTTAAGACGATCATGACGGCGATCACGACGGCGCACGAGGCAGCCGCGCTGGACTCTCATGACACACCGGTGGGCACTAACACCGGCGCCATCCCCGCCCCTGCGGGGCCCGCCGCCCCCGCGGACCTTCGCGAGGAACGGACCGAACAATGAGCGGTCCTGTACAGCGCTCCCACGCAACTGGCGGGACCGGTGCCGCGGCGGGTGGAGCCGGGACGACCGACACAGAGTCCCTAAATACTGAAACGCTCGACGCCGAAACAGCTGTGGGGGCGGATGCCGTCATTGTCGCCGGCACTGCCGGGCGCAGCTGGTGGGCGCTGGGCTATCAGCTTCTGGGCATCATCGCCGTCCTCGTCGCCCTGGCCGGATGGCTGCTCGTCGCCGACCTGTCGCCCGCCGAGCTGACCACCCTGGCCCCGGCAGCGCTGTGGGGCCACACACTTGAGCACCTCCAATTGACCCTGCTGGCGGCTGCGATCGTGCTGGTGATCGCCGTTCCGCTCGGAATTGCCCTGACCCGCAAACGACTGCGCTTCCTGAGCGGGCCCGTGCTGGTACTCGCGAACATCGGCCAGGCCGCGCCCTCCATCGGACTCGTAGTGCTCCTGGCCTTCTGGCTGGGATTCGGATTCCGGGCCGCGGTCGTTGCGCTCATCCTGTACGGGGTCCTGCCGGTCCTCCGGAACACGATGGTGGGGATCCAGCACGTGGACCAGCGGCTTGTGGAAGCTGGCCGCGGAATGGGCATGAGCGCTGCCGCGGTCCTGTTCAAGGTGGAATTGCCGATGGCTGTCCCGATCATGCTCGCCGGGATCCGCACGGCGCTGGTGCTGCTGGTGGGTACCGCCGCACTGGCAACCTTTATTAACGGAGGCGGGCTGGGAATTCTGATCACCACGGGCGTCCAACTCAATCTGCCGGCGGTCCTGGTGGTCGGTTCCCTGCTGGTGGCAGTGCTGGCGCTGTTTATTGACTGGGCAGGGCGGGTCGTTGAGCACCTGGCCCGGCCGAAAGGACTGTAGATGTTGAACTCAAAGCAGGACGGCTTAGCTGGCGCCTGGCGCACGCTCAGGCGCAAAGTCAGGCGGCCACGCGCCCGCGCCGCGGCCGTGGCGGTCGCAACCGCGGGAGGATTGTTGTTGAGCGGCTGCGGCCTGGCCCCGGCGGCGTCTTACGTTCCCGACGCCCAGCCGGGCAGCATCAGACCGATCGACGGCGCGGCCGGGGGGCACGCGACCGTGACCGGGCGGAACAACACCGAGGGGCTGATCCTGGGCAAGATGGCGGTGCTCGCCGCCAAGGCCGCAGGCTTCGAAGTCTCGGACCTGACGAACGTCCCTGGCAGCCAGCCCACCCGGTCCCTGATGCTTGCCGGGAAGGCGGACATCATCTGGGAGTACACCGGCACGGCATGGCTGTCCTTCATGGGGCACCCCTCCGGCATTCCCGAGCAGGACGCGCAATGGCAGGCGGTCCATGACGAGGACCTGGGCAACGGCCTGACCTGGGGTGCCAAGGCCCCGCTGAACAACACCTATGCACTCGCCGTTACCGATGAGAACGCCGCGAAATACGGGCTGAGCACGTTGTCTGACATCGCCAAGCTCCCGGTGTCCCAGCGGACGTTCTGCGTCGAGCCGGAGTTCAATTCCAGGCCGGACGGATTCGGGCCGATGCTTAAGCACTACGGCCTGGACCGGGGCTCCGATTCCGGTGTGCCGGAGCGCAACATCGGGCTCTACGACGTCGGCGCCGTCTACAGTGCCACAGACAACGGTGTATGCACCCTCGGTGAGGTATTCGCCACGGACGGCAGGATCGACGCGCTGGGCCTTACAGTGCTCACCGATGACAAGAAGTTCTTCCCCGCCTACAACGTGGCTCCCGTGTTCTATTCCAAGACCCTGGCCGCGTACCCGGAGCTCGAAGGGATATTCGCGCAGATTTCCCCCCTGTTGACGGACCAGACAATGCGCGGCCTGAACCTGTTGGTCGACGTCGAGGGGCAGGAGCCCGCGGACGTCGCGTTCGAGTGGATGAAGGAGCATGGCTTCCTCACCGAGGCGTCCTAAGCACTCTCTTCAGGGCGTGCTGCGGGCTGGCAGGAGGGGTGCAAAGAACGCGGCGAGCTCCGCGGTCGCCGTCAGCGGCACTACGTTTGCCACGTACTGGTCCGGCCGCACCACCACCACAACACCGCCGCGGTCAATGCCCCTGAGCTCGAACATGTCAGCCGCCGGATCGGTGGCGTAGACCTTCTCGTAGTCCGTCAGCTGGAAGGGCCCTACGTGCGGCTTGAACACCGCCGGAACGGCGCCGATATCCACTTGCTGATAGTCCTGCTGGTAGATGACCTTGACGTCGAACCAGGCATCCAGGTCAGCGCCCGACGGCGTTGCGTGGAGCGGCGATTCCGGCGAGGTCGCGAGCCACTCGGCCAGGTGGCTCGTGGGCGATGGGGAGCCGGCCGCGGCCGGATCCGCGAAGACGTAGATCCGCCACCGGCCGTCCGCTGTGGCGTGGTGGCCGAGGTGCATGGGGTTGGTGTCACAGACCCTCCGCACGAGCGCTGACTTGAAGCGTTTCCCGATGGGGAACCCGGCAGCCAGCGGCTGGTGTTTGGCCTCGGCGGTGAGCATGGACGGCGCGTATTGGGTCATGAAGCCCGCGGGGAACTCGGCGGTGCGCACGTAGAATTCCTCAAGCTCGGAAGGGTTCTCAAATTCCTCCGGCTTCTTGGCCATCATCGTGGACCAGACTTTGTCGAAGTCGATAAGGTCCTTGGCCACCACCTGGCGCTCGGCCGAGTACGTGGCCAGCAGGTTTGCCGGGCTGCGGCCCTCGAGCACGTGGCCGAGTTTCCAGCCCAGGTTGAACCCGTCCTGCAGCGAGACGTTCATGCCCTGGCCGGCCTTGGCACTGTGCGTGTGGCAGGCGTCGCCCGTGATGAACACGCGCGGCGTGCGCGTCCCGCGCTGGTCCGGCAGGACGTCGTCGAACCGGTCCGTGAGGCGGTGGGCAACCTCGTACACGCTGTGCCAGGCCACGTTCCGGACGTCAAGCGAGTAGGGATTCAGGATGGCATTCGCGTGGCCGATGATCTGCTCGATGGTGGTGCTGCGCACCGCGCCCTTGTCGTTGGGGTCCACCTCGCCGAGGTCCACGTACATGCGGAAGAGATGTCCGCCTTCGCGCGGGATCAGCAGGATGCTGCCGCCGCCCCCGGACTGGATTGCGCATTTTGTCCGGATGTCGGGGAAGTCGGTGACCGCGAGGACGTCCATGACGCCCCACGCATGGTGGGCCTGGTCCCCGGCCATGGTGCACCTGATTGATTCGCGCACCTTACTGCGCGCGCCGTCCGCGCCGACGACGTACTTTGCCCGGACCGCCCGCTCCTGGCGCTCGTTTGGGCCGGCGCTGTGGGCCAGCGTCACAGTCACCGGGTAGTCCCCTTCGCCGATCTCGAGGCTGCGGAACTCATAGCCGTAGTCGGGCGACATGCGCGTCGGCGCGTTCGCCATGTACTCGGCGAAGTAGTCCAGCACGCGCGCCTGGTTGACGATCAGGTGCGGGAACTCGCTGATGCCCGTGGGGTCGTCCAAGGTGCGGGCTGCACGGATAATACGGGAATGGTCCGCGGGGTCAGGCTTCCAGAACGCCATCTCGGTGATGCGGTACGCCTCGGCGGCGATCCGCTCGGCGAAGCCAAAGGCCTGGAAGGTCTCGACGCTGCGGGCCTGGATGCCGTCAGCCTGGCCGATGACGAGCCGGCCGGGCCGGCGCTCGACGATCCGGGTGGTGACGCCGGGAAACTGTGAAAGCTGGGCTGCGGCGAGCATGCCCGCCGGGCCGGTGCCCACGATCAGCACATCGACTTCGTCAGGGAGTGCCTCGGGGCGGTCAAGGCCGACGCCGGCTGCTGGCTGGACCCGCGGGTCACCGGATACGTAACCGTGGTGGTGGAACTGCACGGACACTCCTCACTTCGCTGTGTGGACTTACTGGGGTGAAAACAATCCATTAGCTCTCAGCATCGAGCGTTGACGCAGAACTGTACAGGGCCGCCAGCCCTGCCGGATTACGCGCAGCCTCCGGTAGGTTTCTTCCGGTTCACGGTCCGCAGCCGTGCCACGAGCGTTGCGGCGAGCAGCGCCGCGGTGAGTTCGAGTCCGACGACGGCCAGCACGTTCCCGGCGTGTCACCACCCGTCGTGGAGGCGACGCCAACCGCACCCTCGAACGTGCCGCCGCCATTCTGGATGCGGCAGACCGGCCTCTCATTGTCGACGGCGCACCGCCTTGCCCTGCAGCTAGCGGATGACGGCTTTTCGACGGACCGCTAACGGGACTTTCCGGTTCGGGAACCGCTTTGTCCGTTCGGCGCTGGAGACCGTAGTATCCCAGTCTTCCACGACCTGCGGGACCGCACAGGTGAAACTGCACAGCTCTGGGTGCGGCGAGGGGATGAACGCGTCTTCCTGCTCAGCGCGGACAGCCGGCCCGAGCTCCGGGCCATCCTGCCGGCTGGCTCGAGGCTGCCGTTGCCCCAAGGATCCCGCCCGGTCAGGACCAGATCCGTCGGACCGCTATTCTAGCCCCCGTTGCTAACGAGAGGCCGACGCGCCGGCAGGAGCGGTGCGAAGAACTCGCCCAGCTCTGCCGTAGCCGTCAGCGGCAGGATGTTGGCTACGTACTGGTCGGGGCGAACGACGACCACAACCCCGCCGCGGTCAACGCCGCGGAGTTCGAAGATGTCCGCCGTCGGATCAGTGCCGTACACGTTCTCCAGGTACGTGAGCTTGAACGGCCCCACCTCCGGCTTGAAGGTGGCCGGGACTGCGCCGATGTCGATGCCAGTGTGGTCCTGCTGGTAGATCACTTTCACGTCAAACCACGCATCGGCGTCTGCGCCGTCCGGCGTTGCCGCAAGCGGCGATTCCGGAGAGTTGGTGAGCCACTCGGCCAGGTCGGTGGCAGGCGACGGCGCGCCGGCCAGTGCCGGGTCGGCGAAGACGTAGATGCGCCAGCGGCCGTCCGCCTTGGCTTGGTGGCCAAGGTGCAGGGGGTTTGTGTCGCATACCCGCACGACGGGTGCGGATTTGAAGCGTTTGCCGATGGTGAAGCCGGAGGCCAGTTCCTGGTTTTCCGGTTCGCTGATGAGCATCGAAGGGGCGTATTGGGTCATAAAGCCGGCCGGGAATTCGGCGGTGCGGACGTAGAAATCCTCGAGTTCGGAGGGGTTCTCAAATTCGTCGGGCTTCTTCGCCATCAGCGTGGACCACTCCTTGTCGAAGTCGATCAGGTTCTTCGCGATGACTTGGCGTTCGGCCGAATAGGTGGCGAGCAGGCTCTCGGGGCTGCGGCCCTCGAGGACGTGGCCGAGCTTCCAGCCGATGTTGAAGCCGTCCTGCATGGAGACGTTCATGCCCTGGCCTGCCTTGGCACTGTGCGTGTGGCAGGCGTCACCGGTAATGAACACGCGCGGAGTGCGGGTGCCGATGTCTTCCGGGAGGACGTCATCGAACCGGTCTGTGAGGCGGTAGCCCACTTCGTAGACGCTGTGCCAGGCCACGTTGCGGACATCCAGCGTGTAGGGGTGGATGATGGCGTTGGCCTTGGCAATGATCTGCTCAATGGTGGTCTTGCGCACGGCGCCGTCGTCGTCCGCAGCGACCTCGCCGAGGTCAACGTACATGCGGAAGAGATGGCCACCCTCGCGCGGGATCAGCAGGATGCTGCCGCCGTCGTGGGACTGGATGGCGCACTTGAGGCGAATGTCCGGGAAATCGGTGGACGCGAGCACGTCCATGACGCCCCACGCGTGGTTGGCCTGGTCGCCGGCCATGCTGCAGCCGATCGCGCGCCGTACTTTGCTGCGCGCGCCGTCCGCACCGACGACATACTTGGCCTTGACGACGCGCTCCTGGCCCTCGCGGGGGCCAGCCGTGTGAAGGAGCGACACGGTCACCGGGTATTCACCCTCGCCGGTCACCTCAAGACTTTGGAACTCAAAACCGTAATCGGGTGACATGCGGGTGGGCGCGTTCGCCATGACCTCACCGAAGTAGTCCAGAACGCGGGCCTGGTTGACGATCAGGTGGGGAAATTCGCTGATTCCGGCCTCGTCGTCGAGAGCGCGACCGCCTCGGACGATGCGCGTGGGATCCTCGGGGTCGGGCCGCCAGAACGCCATCTCGGTGATCTTGTACGCCTCGGCAATGATTCGCTCGGCGAAGCCAAAGGCCTGGAACGTCTCGACGCTGCGGGCCTGGATGCCGTCCGCCTGGCCGATGGCCAGCCGGCCGGGCCGGCGCTCGACGATGCGGGTGGTGATGCCGGGAAACTGGGAGAGCTGGGCCGCGGTGAGCATGCCCGCCGGGCCAGTGCCCACGATGAGCACATCGACTTCGTCAGGGAGTGCCTCGGGGCGGTCAAGGCCGACGCCAGCTGCTGGCTGGACCCTCGGGTCCCCCGATACGTAACCGTGGTGGTGGAACTGCACGGGCTTTCCTCACTTCGTTGTAGGGCTGAGTGCCGTTGCGTGGTGTTCTATAATAGAACTGCTCGTTCTAATATAGAATTGCTGCACCGACTATAGATGCCAGGGCCGTCTAAACGCAAGTTTTTTGTGACCCCACCCACAGATAGGCTCATTCAGGCACGATGGAACGACGGAGCGGAAAAATCATCATGGCAAGCGCAGCACCTTTGGGCGGGAAGACAGCAGGAGCCCACTCCCAGACGCTCTCGCGCGGAATCAGGATGCTGGAAATCCTGAGCGAGCAAACAGCAGCGCTCAGTATTGGGGAAGTCTCCGACCTTCTGGGAGTACACCGCTCAGTCGCCTACAGGATCCTCCGCACACTTGAAGACCACGGCCTCGTCGCCAGGGACAGTAAAGGAGGCCTGGTTCTCGGAACCGGCTTGGCCACCCTGGCCCGCGGCGTTGCCCGCGACCTGCAGACGGCTGCGCTGCCAGAGCTGACATCCCTCGCCAATGAACTCGGCGCCACCGCGTTCCTGGTGGTCATGGACCGCGGGGACTGCACCACACTCACCAGCGTGGAACCGCGCCATAGCCGGGCTGCCGTCGTGCAACGGCCAGGCACCAGGCATCCCCTCCACGCCGGGGCGCCGGGACTTGCCATCCAAGCCATTTTGGAAGATTCCCAATGGGAGTCGATCTCCCCGGAACGCCCACGGCGGCCGGAAGTGGCCTCAGTACGCGAACTGGGATTCGCTGTCAGCCACCATGAAGTCCTGCCAGGCGTAACCGGCGTGGCCGTCCCCCTGAAGCTGCGCCAGGGACTGCAGCCCGCCGCCATCGCAGTGGTTTACCCCAGCGCCCAGCTTTCCCCCGACCAGGTCGCAACCTCACTCATGGAAGCCGGGCAGCGGATCAGCGAGCAACTCAACTAGCTTGCATAACGCACGAAAAAAATCCTTGACGGATCCCCTGAGAGCATGCATAGTCATCGTATACGATTTCGTACTTGATGAGGAGACAGCTTTGGAGCACGTCAACGAGGACACCCTGGCGGCAGCACGCAAGGTGATCGCGGTGCACATCAATTATCCGAGCCGCGCAGCCCAGCGCGGCCGGACACCCGCGCAGCCGTCCTACTTCCTCAAGCCCTCGAGCTCGCTGGCACTGACCGGCAATCCAGTTGAACGCCCGGCCGGCTGCGAGCTGCTCGGCTACGAGGGTGAGATCGCCCTGATCATCGGCAAGCCCGCACGCCGCGTAGGCGTCGAGGACGCCTGGAGCCACGTCGAATGGGTCACGGCCAGCAACGACCTCGGCGTCTACGACCTGCGCTACGCGGACAAGGGCTCCAACCTCCGCTCCAAGGGAGGCGACGGCTTCACACCGATCGGCCCGGGACTAATCGCAGCTGACGCCGTCGACCCTGCATGCCTGCGGATCCGCACCTGGCACAACGGCGGACTGGTCCAGGACGACACCACCGAAAGCCTCCTCTTCCCGTTCGCCCGGCTCGTCGCGGACCTCTCGCAGTTGCTCACCCTCGAGGAGGGCGACATCATCCTGACCGGCACGCCGGCCGGCGCTTCGGTGGCCAAGCCCGGCGACGTCCTGGAGGTTGAAGTAAGCACGACGACGACGGGCGGGGCCGGCGTCGGACTCACCACTGGGCGCCTCAGCACCACCGTGGAGGAGGGCACCACGCCGTTCGCTGACTTTGGTGCCGGCCCCAAGGCTGATGACCTCCAGCGCGAAGAGGCATACGGTTCCCGCGAGGCCGCCGGGCTTCCCACCGTCGGGCCTTCCCTGTCCCCGGAGCTGAAGGCCAAGCTCGAAAGCGTTGCCACGGCCACCCTGTCCTCCCAGTTGCGCAAGCGCGGGCTGAACAACGTGAGCATTGACGGCCTGCAGGCTACCCGCCCGGATCGCCGCGTGGTGGGACTGGCCCGGACCTTGCGCTATGTGCCCAACCGGGAGGACCTTTTCAACACACATGGCGGCGGGTTCAATGCCCAGAAACGCGCCATCGACTCCGTGAATGAGGGCGAAATCCTTGTCATGGAGGCCCGCGGTGAGAAGGGCACCGGCACCGTCGGCGACATCCTTGCGCTGCGGGCCCAGGTCCGCGGCGCCGCGGCCATCATCACCGACGGCGGCGTCCGCGACTACACGGCCGTAGCCGGTCTCGAGATGCCCACCTACTTCGCCAACCCGCACCCCGCCGTGCTGGGCCGGCGCCACATCCCGTGGGACACGGACATCACCATCGCGTGCGGCGGCGCCACCGTGCAGCCCGGCGACATCATCGTGGCGGACTCCGACGGCATCCTGGTGATCCCGCCGGCCATCGCCGAGGACCTGGTGGATGACTGCATCCAGCAGGAAAAGGAAGAAGTCTTCATCTTCGAGATGGTCAAGCAGGGCAACGGCGTCGACGGCCTCTACCCCATGAACGCACAGTGGCAGGCCCGGTATAAGGAATGGGAAGCCGGAAATTTGAATCCAGAAGCAGGCGACTCTGATGACTGAAACAGTTCTGGTTGCAGGCAGCAAGTCCGAACAGGCCTACCATGCCGTCAAGGCGCGGATCGTGGAAGGCACCTACTCCCCCGGGTACCGCCTGGTCCTGGCGGCCATCGCCAAGGACCTCCGCGTCAGCGTGGTGCCGGTCCGTGAGGCTATCCGCCGGCTCGAGGCCGAGGGCCTGGTGAAGTTCGAACGCAACGTCGGCGCCACGGTGGCCGGGATTGATCCCACCGAGTACCTCTACACCATGCAGACCCTGAGCATCGTGGAGGGCGCAGCAACTGCGATGTCCGCTCCGCTCATCGACTCACTGGCGATAGCCCGGGCCCGCGCGGTGAACGAGGAGATGCGCGAATGCCTGCAGCACTTTGATCCCGTCCGGTTCACGCGCCTCAACCAGGACTTCCACAGCGTCCTGTTCGAACACTGCCCCAACCCGCACATCCTGGACCTGGTACACCGGGGATGGAACCGCCTGGCCTCGCTGCGGTCCTCCACGTTCCGGTTTGTCCCCGGCCGGGCCCACGAATCCGTGGACGAGCACGAAGCGCTGTTGCAGCTCATCGAGTCAGCGGCCGAGGCCGACATCATCGAGAAAGCCGCACGCCTCCACCGCTCCGCCACCCTGGACGCCTACCTGAGCCAGGCAAAAAACCTCTGACACACTCCCCCAGACCCACCCCAGCAGTAAGGAAACAACAATGACGTTCACTGCAGAACAGACCGCCACGCATTACGTACCCCAGGACCTGCCCACCCACATCCAGCACTACATCAACGGCGAGTTCGTTGATTCCGTGGGCGGCAAGACGTTTGATGTCCTGGACCCGGTCTCCAACCAAAATTACGCCACCGCCGCGGCCGGCCAGAAAGAGGACATCGACCTCGCCGTGGCCGCCGCCCGTGAAGCGTTCGTCAACGGCCCCTGGCCCAGGATGAAGCCCCGCGAACGCGCCCGCGTCCTGAACAAAATCGCCGACGCCGTCGAAGCCCAGGAAGCCCGACTCGCCGAACTCGAAACCTTCGACACCGGCCTGCCCATCACCCAGGCCAAGGGCCAGGCCCTGCGGGCAGCGGAGAACTTCCGCTTCTTCGCGGACCTGATCGTGGCCCAGTTCGACGACGCCATGAAGGTCCCCGGCGCGCAGATCAACTACGTGAACCGCAAGCCGATCGGCGTCGCCGGCCTGATCACGCCGTGGAACACCCCGTTCATGCTGGAGTCCTGGAAGCTCGCCCCTGCACTGGCCACCGGCAACACCGTGGTCCTCAAGCCCGCCGAGTTCACCCCGCTGTCCGCATCCCTGTGGGCCACCATCTTCAAGGACGCCGGACTGCCGAACGGGGTGTTCAACCTGGTCAACGGGCTGGGCGAGGAAGCCGGCGACGCCCTGGTGAAGCACCCGGACGTTCCGCTGATCTCCTTCACCGGCGAGACCACCACGGGCCAGACCATTTTCCGCAACGCCGCGGCCAACCTCAAGGGTCTCTCCATGGAGCTCGGCGGCAAGTCACCGTGCGTCGTGTTCGCCGACGCGGACCTCGACGCCGCGATCGACTCCGCCCTGTTCGGGGTCTTCTCGCTCAACGGCGAACGCTGCACCGCCGGGTCCCGCATCCTGGTGGAACGTGCCGTGTACGAGGAATTCTGCGACAAGTACGCCGCCCGGGCCAAGAACATCGTCGTCGGGGATCCCCACGACCCCAGGACCGAGGTGGGCGCCTTGGTCCACCCCGAGCACTTCGCGAAGGTGGCCTCCTATGTGGAGATCGGCAAGTCCGAGGGCCGGCTCCTGGCTGGCGGCGGACGGCCGGAAGGCCTCTCGGAAGGGAACTACATCGCTCCCACTGTCTTCGCCGACGTCGCCCCTGACGCCCGGATCTTCCAGGAGGAGATCTTCGGTCCGGTCGTCGCCATCACCCCGTTCGAGAACGACGACGAGGCGCTGGCTTTGGCGAACAACACCAAGTACGGCCTGGCCGCCTACATCTGGACCCAGAACCTGACCCGGGCACACAACTTCGCCCAGAACGTGGAAGCCGGCATGGTGTGGCTCAACAGCCACAACGTCCGCGACCTCCGCACTCCTTTCGGCGGCGTCAAAGCCTCGGGCCTGGGCCACGAGGGCGGCTACCGATCCATCGATTTCTACACCGACCAGCAGGCCGTCCACATCACGCTCGGCACCGTCCACACCCCCAAATTCGGCGCCTGAGCTGCCCAGCCAGCGCCCCGCCACTCAAAGAAGAGAGAGCACCATGACCAACTTTGTCCCCACCCCCACCGTGCCCGCCCCGGACATCGTCCGCTGCGCCTACATGGAAATCGTGGTCACCGACCTCGCCAAGTCCCGCGAGTTCTACGTTGACCTCCTCGGCCTGCACGTCACCGAGGAAGACGAAAACAACATCTACCTGCGCTCCCTTGAAGAGTTCATCCACCACAACCTTGTGCTCCGCAAGGGACCCATCGCCGCCGTCGCAGCCTTTGCCTACCGGGTGAAGTCCCCCGCCGAGGTGGACGCAGCCGAGGCCTACTACAAGGAAATGGGCTGCCGCACCGAACGCCGCAAGGAAGGCTTCACCAAGGGCATCGGTGACTCCGTCCGCGTCGAGGACCCGCTGGGGTTCCCCTACGAGTTTTTCTACGACGTGGAGCACGTGGAACGCCTCACCCAGCGCTACGACCTCTACTCCGCCGGTGAACTGGTCCGCCTCGACCACTTCAACCAGGTCACCCCGGACGTCCCCCGCGGCCGCGCCTACCTGGAGGACCTCGGCTTCCGCGTATCCGAGGACATCAAGGACTCCGACGGCGTCACGTACGCCGCGTGGATGCACCGCAAGCAGACGGTCCACGACACGGCCCTGACCGGCGGCAACGGCCCGCGCATGCACCACGTCGCCTTCGCCACCCACGAGAAGCACAACATCATCCAGATCTGCGACAAGATGGGCGCCCTGCGCATCAGCGACCGGATCGAACGCGGCCCCGGCCGGCACGGCGTCTCCAACGCGTTCTACCTCTACATCCTGGACCCGGACGGCCACCGCATCGAGATCTACACCCAGGACTACTACACCGGTGACCCAGACAACCCCACCATCACCTGGGACGTCCACGATAACCAGCGCCGCGACTGGTGGGGCAACCCCGTGGTCCCGTCCTGGTACACCGAAGCCTCCCTGGTCCTGGACCTGGACGGCAACCCCCAGCCCGTCATCATCCGCGAGGAAAAGTCCGAGATGGCAGTCACCGTCGGCGCCGACGGCTTCTCCTACACCCGGCCCACCGACGCCGGAGCTGCGGCTGAGGGCTTCAAGCTGGGAGCGCAGCTGTAGCCATGCTGGACGCCAAGACGATTGAGGCCATCGCGGACGAGCTGGTGGAAGCTGGCCGCACCCGCACCCCTGTTCCGCGCCTGACTGCCCGTTATCCGGACATGACCGTGGAGGATTCCTACGCTGTCCAGCAGTTGTGGCGCCGCCGCAACGAGGAAGCCGGGCGGACCCTGGTGGGGCGCAAGATTGGCCTCACGTCCAAGGCAATGCAGGCCGCCACGGGCATCACCGAACCGGATTACGGCGCCATCTTCGATGACATGGTCTTGGAGACCGGCTGCTCGGTGGAGTGGGACAAGTACACCCACCCGCGGGTGGAGGTGGAGCTCGCGTTCGTCCTCAAGGACGCGCTCAAAGGACCCGGTTGCACCATCTTCGATGTCCTGAAGGCCTCCGACTACGTGGTCCCGGCCCTCGAAATCCTGGACTCCAGGATTGAGATGGAGGGCCGGACCATCGTGGACACCATCGCCGATAACGCCGCAATGGGCGCCATGGTCATCGGCGGAAACCCGGTCAAGCCCGACGCCGTGGACCTCCGCTGGGTCTCCGCCATCCTGTATAAGAACCAGACAGTGGAGGAAACCGGCGTGGCCGCCGGGGTCCTGGACCACCCGGCCAACGGCGTCCACTGGCTGGCCAACAAAATCGCCGCCCACGGCGATTCGCTGAGGGCTGGCGACATCATCCTCGCCGGATCGTTCACCCGTCCGCTCTGGGTCTACAAGGGCGATACCGTCCACGCCGACTACGGACCCTTGGGAGTTGTCACATGCCGCTTCGAATAGAAGACACGTTCCGGGACGCCCTCGCGGCGGCGAACCGCCCGCTGGCCGGCATGTGGGTGTGCTCCGGCAGCCCGCTGGTGGCAGAACTCTGCGCAGGATCGGGCCTGGACTGGTTGCTGGTGGACGCCGAACACAGCCCCAACGGCCTCGAATCCATCCTTGCCCAGCTCCAGGCCATTCACGGTTACCCGGTCCACGCCCTGGTCCGGCCACCAGTGAACGATACCGTGGTGATTAAGCAGTTCCTGGACCTGGGGGTCCAGAATCTACTTATCCCCATGGTCAACTCGGCAGCGGATGCGGAAGCTGCCGTGGCCGCCACCCGGTATCCGCCGCAGGGCGTCCGAGGGGTGGGTTCGGCCCTGGCCCGCGCCGCACGCTGGAACCGGGTCCCGGACTACCTGGTACGGGCCGGGGAGACCATCAGCGTCACCGTGCAAATCGAATCCACTTCCGCAGTGGAGGCCGTAGCGGACATCCTGGCGGTTAAGGGGGTGGATGCCATCTTCCTGGGGCCGTCCGACCTCGCCGCGTCGATGGGACTCCTGGGCCAGCAGGAGCACCCCGAGGTGCGTGCCGCCGTCGAGCATTGCCTGTCTGCCGCGAGGGCGGCCGGCAAGCCTGCGGGGGTGAACGCTTTCAACCCCGCCACGGCGGAGCACTACCTTGCCATCGGCGCCGGTTTCATCCTGGTGGGGGCCGACGTCGCCCTCCTGGCGCGCGGTTCCGAAGCCCTCGCTGCGCAGTTCATCCCCAAGCCCCCGTCGGTTGACCGTGCCCTCCCGGCGGTTGAGCCTGCCGAAACCCCCGCCAGCTACTGACCTTTCCTTCCTAAGGACTTTCCCATGACAGTTACTACTCCGATGCCCCCTGCCCTCCCGCAAGTCATCTCGCCGGAGCGCGAGGCTGCGCTCCTTGCGTCCGTACCCACTGGTCTGCTCATCGGCGGGCAGTGGCGGGAGGCGTCCGACGGCGGCACGTTCGACGTCCACGATCCCTCCACTGGGGAGGTACTCGCCACCCTCGCCTCGGCTACCAGCGAGGACGCGGTGTCCGCGCTAGACGCGGCCGACGCCGTGCAGTCCTCGTGGGCACGGACCGCGCCACGGGTGCGGGCCGAGATCCTGCGCCGGGCTTTTGACCTGGTCACCGAACGCGCCGAGGACTTCGCGCTGCTGATGACCCTGGAAATGGGCAAGCCGCTGGCCGAAGCCCGCGGCGAAGTGACCTACGGGGCCGAGTTCCTGCGCTGGTTCGCCGAAGAGACGGTCCGTGACTACGGCCGCTACCTCACCTCCCCGGAGGGCAAGAACAAGATCCTGGTCCAGCACAAGCCCGTCGGCCCGTGCCTGCTCATCACGCCCTGGAACTTCCCGCTGGCCATGGCCACCCGCAAGGTAGCCCCCGCCGTCGCCGCCGGCTGCACCATGGTCCTCAAGCCAGCGAAGCTCACCCCCCTCACGGCCCAGCTGTTCGCCCAGACCATGCTCGACGCCGGCCTGCCCGCCGGCGTCCTCAACGTCGTCTCATCCTCCTCTGCCTCCGGGATCTCGGGTCCGCTGCTGGCCGACCCGCGCCTGCGGAAGGTCTCCTTCACCGGCTCCACCCCCGTCGGCAAACGCCTCATGGCCGACGCCGCCCAGAACGTCCTTCGCACCTCCCTGGAACTCGGCGGTAACGCCCCGTTCATCGTGTTCGAGGACGCCGACCTGGACAAAGCCGTCGAAGGGGCCATGGCCGCCAAAATGCGGAACATGGGCGAAGCCTGCACCGCTGCGAACCGGTTCCTGGTCCAGGAATCCGTCGCCCAGGAATTCACAAGGAAGTTCGCCGCCGCCATGGCTGCCCTGGCCACCGGCCGCGGCACCGACCCCGCCACCCAGGTGGGCCCGCTGATCGACGCACGAGCCCGCGACGACATCCACGCCCTGGTGGCAGCCGCCGTCGACGCCGGAGCAACAGTACTCACCGGCGGGTCACCCGTTGCCGGTCCCGGGCACTTCTACCCGCCCACCGTCCTGGCCAACGTGCCCAACGACGCCGCGATCCTCGGCCAGGAAATCTTCGGCCCCGTCGCCCCGGTGACCACCTTCGCGACCGAGGACGACGCCATCCGGCTGGCCAACGCCAGCGAATACGGCCTGGCCTCCTACGTCTACAGCCGCGACTTCAACCGGCTGTTGCGCGTGGCCGAGCAGATCGAATTCGGCATGGTGGGCTTCAACGCCGGCGTCATCTCCAACGCCGCCGCACCCTTCGGCGGCGTCAAGCAGTCCGGGCTCGGCCGCGAAGGCGGCTCCGAAGGCATCGCCGAATACACCACCACCCAATACATCGGCATCGCCGATCCGTACGCCAACTGACACACCGATGTGTCCCCACAATAAGGAATAAATATGAGTGCTATTCCGCATGAGCAGCGCAGCTCGGCCAAAGACCGCCGCCGCGTGGCGTTCGCCACGATCATCGGCACAACCGTTGAGTGGTATGACTTCTTCATCTACGCCAACGCCGCAGGCCTGGTTTTCGCGAAGCTCTTCTTCGAACCAGCCGGCAATGACATCGGTATCCTGATTTCGTTCGCTTCGGTGGGCCTGAGCTTCCTGTTCCGTCCGCTGGGAGCCTTCCTGGCCGGGCACTTCGGCGACCGACTGGGACGCCGTGCAATGCTGGTCCTCACGCTGATCCTGATGGGCGTGGCCACCACACTCATCGGTGTGCTGCCTACGTTCGAAACGGCGGGCATCGTCGCGCCCATCCTGTTGCTGCTCCTGCGTATTCTGCAGGGAATTTCAGCCGGCGGGGAATGGGGCGGGGCCGTCCTGATGGCCGTCGAGCACGCACCACGGTCCAAGCGCGGACTGTTCGGCTCCTTCCCCCAGCTCGGCGTCCCGCTGGGCATGCTCCTGGCCTCCGGGATCCTGGCCCTGATGTCAGGCGTCGTCTCCCCGGGCGCAGCGTTCATCGAGTGGGGCTGGCGGGTTCCGTTCCTGCTCAGCTTCCTTCTGATTGTGGTGGGCTTCATCGTCCGGCGCAGCGTGGAGGAAAGCCCGGTCTTTGAAGAGATCGCTCAAAAGAAGCAGCAGACCCGTGTTCCCATTGTTGAACTGTTCAAGAAGCACTGGCTACTGGTCGTCATCGCCGCCCTGATCTTTGCGGGCAACAACGCCGCCGGCTACATGACCACCGGCGGCTATATCGTCAGCTACGCCACCAATCCCAAGGGGCTGGCCATGGACCGCACCGAGGTGCTCCTGGCCGTCACCGCATCCGCAGCCCTCTGGTTCATTTTCACACTGATTGCCGGCATCCTCGCTGACAGCATCGGACGAAAGAAGACCTACCTCATCGGCTATGGGTGCCTGATACTCACGGTATTTCCGCTGTTCTGGCTGGTGAACACCGGAAATATCTGGGTGCTGTTCCTGGGCCTGGCACTGTTCACGGTGGGACTCGGCTTGACGTACGGTCCGCAGGCCGCCGTCTACAGCGAACTGTTTCCGGCGTCCATCCGGTTCTCCGGCGTCGCGATCTCCTACGCGCTTGGTGCCATCATCGGCGGTGCGTTCGCGCCCATGATTGCCACGGCCCTGGTCCAGGCCACCGGAACAACCTCGTCCGTCTCGGTGTACCTGCTGATCATGGCTCTCGTATCAACAGGCGCGGTGCTGGTCATTAGGGACCGGAAGGGAATCGACCTGGGCATTAACAACCAGGCCGAGCAGGAAGTGGGCGCCACGGTCTTCGACCACAGGACCGCCGTCAGCGCGGACGTCAACGCGAAGGTCTGATCCCGGGACACCGCTGGTCGAGCCTGCCGATATCGGATATCGGCAGGCTCGACCACCGCCCGGGCTATCCCACCGCCGGCGCCGTCCTCGTCCCGGAACTGAACTGGCGGCGGGCCCAGCGGGCGAGTCTCTTGCCTTTACCCTTCCACCAGCTGTCTTCGTCCTTGTCGTGGTGCAGCCGGAAGATGATGGCCACCATCACGAACATGGACATGCAGACGTCCATCCAGGACCACTGCAGCGCGTCGATCAGGACGCTCATGCCGGTGGCGATGATGGACGGGATGGCGAGGGTCCGGAACACTGTGCTGGCCACGTAGCGCCGGTGTGATCTCGGCACGGACAGCGCCCGCACCATGTCAAAGCACGCGCACACCACCACCATGGCCTGCCCGATGGCGAGCAGGATCAGCCCAGCGCTGGACCCCGCAAACATAACGACTGAAGAACCAAACACGCGAAAACCCCCAGAGTCTTGAACCGTGCTGTGAGACCATCAATAGTTCCATTCAAGACAGTGAGGGCGGACCGGTCACGAGTAGTGAGTACTCTATTTTTCCGGTGCTTAGGTTCCCAGCGCCCGGGGCCGCCAGACCACCACGGCCTGGGAGCGGGCGCGGGGGCGCTGTCCGCGTGCCAGGCTCACTACGTCGCCGGCAGCACCGGCGGCGAAGATTCTGGAGTCCAGGGGATCACGACGGCGGCCCAGCTCCTCGGTCAGCTCGCCCACCCTGCGCTGGAGCGCGGCAACCTGGTTCTCGAGCTCAAGGATCCGTTTGATGCCCTCGAGCGAGACACCTTCCTGGGAGAGCCGCTGGACCTGGCGCAGCATGTTGACGTCGCGCTGTGAGTATCGGCGGGACTTCCCGGGCGCCCGGCTGGGCGAAACAATGCCCAGCCGGTCATACTGCCGGAGCGTCTGCGGATGCATATCCGCCAGTTCAGCCGCCACCGAGATCACAAAGATCGGCTGGTCAGCATTGATATTCACGGTCTGCTCCGCTGCCTACAGCCGGGCCTTGGCGGCCAGGCCCTCGCGGACATCGGCGTCGGAAGTCGCTTCGGCGAAAGCCTTCACAGCTGCCTCGGCCTCCTTGTTCAGGTTCTTGGGAACCGCGACGTCGATGGTCACCAGCAGATCGCCGGTTACCTTGGAGGTCTTCACGCCATGGCCCTTGACCCGGAGTGTGCGGCCGGACGGCGTGCCGGCCGGAACGCGTACTTTGACCCTTTCGCCGTCGATGGTGGGAACCTCGATGTCCGCGCCCAAAGCAGCTTCCGGGAAGGTCACCGGAACGTGGATGCGGAGGTTGTCGCCGTCGCGCGTGTAGAAATCGTGGGTCTTGACCGACACGGCCACCATCAGGTCGCCGTTGCCTGCCGGCGATGGCTGGCCCTTGCCGCGGACGCGCACTTTCTGGCCGTCCTTGATGCCGGCCGGAACCCGGACGTCGATGACGTCGCCACTGGGTTCACGCAGGCCAATGGTGGTGCCGCGGATGGAGCCGGCGAAGGAAATGCTGGTGGTCGCGGTGCGGTCGGCGCCCTTCTGGGGGGCCCGCTGGAAGCCGGGCTGGCCGCCGAAGCCGCCGCCGAACAGGTCGGCGAACTCGGGCGGAATGCCGCCCGAGGTGCTGAAGCCGCCGGCGTGGCGGCCGGCGTTTCCGGTGAACAGCCCGCCGAACATGTCCTCGAACCCGCCGTTGCCGCCGCCGGCGCCGCCCGGTGCGAACCTTGCCCCGCCGCCCATGGCCCGGATGGCGTCGTACTGCTGACGCTCGTCCGGATCAGAAAGTACGGAATAGGCCTCGGAGATGTCCTTGAACTTCTTCTCCGACGCAGCGTTTCCCGAATTGGTGTCCGGGTGGTGCTGGCGGGCAAGTTTCCGGTACGCCTTTTTGATGTCGGCGTCGGAAGCGTCCTTGGCGATACCAAGGATCGCGTAAAAGTCCTTGTCCACCCAATCCTGGCTAGCCAATGGCGTTTCCTTTCAAAAGTTATGGGTCGGTGGTTGAGCTTGTCGAAACCCGGGTTTCGGCAAGCTCAACCACCGGAGAAATGCTAGGCCGGGACGGCGACAATCACCTGTGCTGCGCGGAGGACGCGCTCACCTGACCGGTAGCCGGAGCGGAGCACCTGGCTGACGGTGTCAACCTCAATGTCCTCGCCCGGCTGCTGGATGAGGGCCTCGTGGATCGTGGGATCGAACTCCACGCCGGTGTCGGCGATGCGGACCAGTCCATACGTCTTCAGCGCATTCTCCAGCTTGGTGGCGATGGCCGCGAACGGTCCATCGGTCAGGTCACCGTGCTGGCGGGCGGCGTCGACATCGTCCAGCACCGGAAGCAGGGAGTTCAGGACGCCGATGACGGCCATCTCCCCTGCCACGGCACGGTCGCGTTCAACGCGCTTGCGGTAGTTGACGTACTCAGCCTGGAGCCGGAGAAGGTCGTTCTTCAGTTCGGCGGCCTCAGCCGTGGTGGTTGAGTCCGTCGCAACCCCCTGGACCACGGATTCCTCGGCCGGCACCTCGATGCCGTTGAGGATTTCCTCGGCCTGGGCCAGGGCGTCGCCGTCGGACTCTTCGGATCCGGCGCCCGGGGACGCATCCGCAGCGTGTTGCTCACCCTCGGGGTGGCGGGCCTGCCCGGTCACCGGGTCAACCTTGCGGTTGTCCCGGATGACCGGCTCCTGGCGGCCGCCGGCCTGCCGCTCCTGGTTTTCCTGGCTAGCGGATGAGTCGTGCTCGTCCTCGTTACCGTGGTGCGGCATGGCTACTTCTTCGCTTCGTCTTCGTCGATGATCTCGGCGTCAACGATGTCTTCAGCGCTGGAAGCTGAGCCCGTCTTGTCCCCGCCTGCGGCACCAGCGGCACCCTCAGCACCTGCAGCGCCGGTGGCGCCGTCCGGGGAACCGGCCTGGGCGTAGATGGCCTCGCCGAGCTTGCCCTGGGAAGCCTGCAGCTTCTCGAAAGCAGTCTTCACAGCGGCGTCATCCGTGCCTTCGAGGGCCTTCTTGAGTTCGTCGACGTCAGCCTGGACCTCGGTCTTGACCTCTTCGGGCAGCTTGTCGGCGTTGTCGGCGATCAGTTTGTCCACGGAGTAGGCGAGCTGTTCGGCGGTGTTGCGGGTGTCGGTGGCCTCGCGGCGGGCCTTGTCCTCGGATGCGTGCTCTTCGGCGTCCTTGACCATGCGGTCAATGTCTTCCTTGGAGAGCGCGGTGCCGCCGGTGATGGTCATGGACTGTTCCTTGCCGGTGCCCTTGTCCTTCGCGGAGACGTGGACGATGCCGTTGGCGTCGATGTCGAAGGTGACCTCAACCTGCGGGACGCCGCGCGGGGCCGGCGCGATGCCGGTCAGCTCGAACGTGCCCAGCGGCTTGTTGTCGCGGGTGAACTCGCGCTCGCCCTGGAACACCTGGATGGCCACGGACGGCTGGTTGTCGTCAGCCGTGGTGAAGGTCTCGGAACGCTTGGTGGGGATGGCGGTGTTGCGCTCGATCAGGTGCGTCATGACACCGCCCTTGGTTTCGATGCCGAGGGACAGCGGGGTGACGTCGATCAGCAGGACGTCCTTGCGCTCGCCCTTCAGGACACCGGCCTGGAGTGCGGCGCCCACTGCGACGACCTCATCCGGGTTGACGCCCTTGTTGGGCTCTTTGCCGCCGGCAAGTTCCTTGACCAGGTCGTAGACGGCGGGCATACGGGTGGAGCCGCCGACGAGGACGATGTGGTCGATCTCGGAGAGCTTGATGCCGGCTTCCTTGATGACGTCGTGGAACGGCTTCTTGGTGCGCTCGAGGAGGTCCTTGGTGAGGTCCTGGAACTTGGCGCGGGTCAGCTGCTCGTCCAGGTGGACCGGGCCGTCCGGGGTGACGGAGAGGTACTGGAGGGACACGTTGGTGCTGGTGGAGGAGGACAGTTCCTTCTTCGCCTGCTCGGCAGCTTCGCGGAGGCGCTGGAGGGCGATCTTGTCCTTGGAGAGGTCGATGCCCTTGACCTTGAGCTGGTTCAGCAGATAGTCGACTACGCGCTGGTCCCAGTCGTCGCCGCCGAGGCGGTTGTCACCGGCGGTGGAGCGGACCTGGATGGTGGAGAAGTTGTCTTCGTCCTTGCCCACCTCAAGCAGGGAGACGTCGAACGTGCCGCCGCCGAGGTCGAAGACCAGGATGAGTTCGTCCTCCTTGCCCTTGTCCAGGCCGTAGGCCAGTGCTGCGGCGGTGGGCTCGTTGACAATGCGCAGGACGTTCAGGCCCGCGATTTCGCCGGCTTCCTTGGTAGCCTGGCGCTCGGCGTCGTTGAAGTAGGCCGGAACGGTGATCACGGCGTCGGTGACCTTTTCACCGAGGTAGGACTCGGCGTCGTTCTTCAGCTTCATCAGCACACGGGCGGAGATTTCCTGCGCGGTGTACTTCTTGTCATCAATCGGGACAGACCAGTCGGTGCCCATGTGGCGCTTGACCGAGGCAATGGTGCGGTCGATGTTGTTGACTGCCTGGCGCTTGGCGATCTCGCCCACCAGAACTTCGCCGGTCTTAGAGAATGCAACGACGGACGGCGTGGTGCGGCCACCCTCGGCGTTGGCAATAACGGTGGGCTCGCCACCTTCGAGAACGGAGACGACGGAGTTGGTGGTTCCGAGGTCGATACCTACTGCACGTGACATGTGTTGCGTCCTTCTTTCCGTGGAAACTCTCTGGCGCCCTCATTGAGCGTTCTGCACTCAACTTTACCCAGGGCGGCTTAGATGTCAATCCAAAGTTGAGCGCGGTAGGCTCAACTTTGACTATGGCGCTAAGGCACGCCCCAGCAGATTTCCCGGACTTGCGGGGCTATGAGGAAGAAAATCCCGCCAGCAGGCAGCCCGTTCGCTGTGCGTGAACGGGTTGCCAACCGGCTGCGTGAAGGCGTCAGGGACAGCGCCTACGGCTTCCTGTCCTCGTCCTCCTGAGCTTCGCGGGCCGTTCCCACGGTGCCGGCATCGCCGTAGTCACCTTCCGGATAGTCCCCGTCTTCGGGCTGATCGTCGGCGTCGCCCACCACCCCGGCATCGCCGTAGTCGCCGTCCACATACTGGCCGCCCTCGCCCTCCAGGCCAGGCGCACTGCTGGCTTTGCGGGGCTCTTCGTCACGTGCGGTGTTCTCAGTCATGACTGATCTCTCCTTTGAGGTTCCGCGTCCAGCTGGGCGCAGTTGGAGTCTACCGAGCCTGCGCCGGGGGAAACAGAGGCCGGCGGGAGCAGCACACGCCGTTGATGCTGTTGCTACCGGCCGGCGCTTTCGACGGCGGCCAGGTGCTCGGGATGAACGTCGGTCATCCGTGGCTGGTAGTCCGGGTGCTTGCGCAGCCACACCTTCACGTAGGGGCAGAAGGGGACGACGCCGATGCCGGCAGCGAGGGTGTCGTCCAGCGCATCCTGTACCAACCGGGCGGCGAGACCCTGCCCGGCATAGTCCTCGCTGACTATGGTGTGGTCAAAAATCCGCTCGGGCCCCTTGTTGCCCTCGTGGGGCAGATAGTGGGCTTTCCGATCACCGCATCCCCGTCGAGGACTTCATAGCGTCGGCAGGTCCGGGCTGTCCGCACCGTGATTGTTGTTTCAGTCTTCAAAATGGCCTCCTGGATTCGGGTGATGGTTCCGCCGCGGGCGCGCAGCTAAGCGTTGGGCCGGGAGCGGGGCCGGGTACCCGTCCGGGAACGGTCCGAAGGGCGGGTAGGGGTGCCGTCGGGGTAGGTGCCACCACATCACGATCCGCTCGCCCAGCGGCTCGCCACCGAGAAGCACCAGCCGCGCAGGGGTCTGTCCGGCCTCCAGGACGATCCTGCCCCGCCCCGGACGCAGGTAGTGGAGGTGGTCAACGGCGAGGGGGGTGCCGCCCAGGGAGATGTTGCCGGTGTCGAGCAGGATTCCGTGCTCAAAGGCCGGGTCCAGCTCCAGGTCGAGCCGCGCACCGGCTCTCAAGACAGCCTCGGCGCCCAGCAGCGGCGGGGTGTAAGTGGGCACAGGCGAGGACGAACCGGCCAGGGAACCAAGGAAGACCCGCAGTTCCGTGCCCTCGCCCCGGACGGGTTCCGGCGTGTAGTGCTCGAAGGCCGGGGGCATCTTCCTGGCGGCGTCGGGCAGGGCGCCGTTCGCCAGGATTTCGTCAGGAACCGCGAGACCGAGTCCGGCGCGGATCGTCACGAGGTCGGGGGCCAAGGCGGGATGCACGACGGCGACGCACCCATTGGCGTCGAGAGTTCACCTGCGCGGTAGGCGGCATCGAGGATAGCGATCAGGCTGCAGATCACCCGTGCCGGGCGCGGTGGTCCGGCCGGACAGTGTCCGCAATGGTCTGGGCGCGGGCTCGCTCCCGGGGCGTGCGCAGGGTGGTTTCCGCGTCCGTGGCAGCAATTTTCATGGATCCAGCAGGGTGCACTATTGGATGAGAGCGATGCTCTCGGAAACGAAAAGTCCTGAAGGGGAAATCATGAATGAAGTATTCATTGTCACCGGCGCAGGTCCCGTCGGCTGGACTGTGGCGGAGCAGTTGGCCGGGCAGGGCAAGCGCGTCAGGATCCTCACCCGTTCCGGGAGTGGACCTGTGCATCCTTTGGTGGAACGGCTGGCCGTGGACGTCCAGGACGCCCCTCAGGTGCGGGCGGCTTTCGCAGGCGCCGCAGCCGTTTTCCACTGCATCCATGGCACCTCCTACACGGCGGACGCATGGCGGGCGGAACTTCCCCGGGCCGAGCAAACGGTGCTGGCTGCGGCGGGCGAGGCAGGCGCCGTCGTCGTCTTCCCCGAAAGTCTCTATTCCTACAGCGAGCCGGACCGCCCGATGACCGAGACCGGGCCGCGGACAGCCGGCGGCGGAAAGCGTGGCGTGCGAACAGAGCTCCTCCGGGCCCGGGACGCGTCGCCCACCAATACCGTCAGCGTGGTGGCCGGCGATTTCTTCGGTCCGCGCGTCCGGAACTCACACGCCGGCGAGCGCATGGTTCCCGCCGTCCTGGCCGGAAAGAAGGTGTGGGTCATCGGCAGCGCGGACCAGCCCCACTCGTTCACCTACGTCCCCGATCTGGCGGCGGCGATGATACACGCCGCGCAGTCGCCGTCGCTCTGGAACAAGGTGTGGCACACGCCCACCGCTCCGGCAGTAACGCAGCGGCAACTGGCCACGGCGTTCACGGAAGCCGGCGGGGCGGGCAAACCGAAGCTGGGCACCATGCCCGGCTGGGCATTCCGAACCATGGGCGTCTTTTCGAAGGACCTCCGGGAACTCGCGGAAACGATGTACCAGTTAGAGCAGCCGTACGTAATGGACTCCGCGGCCAGCCAGTCCGCCCTGGGCCTCCGCCCCACGCCCCTCCCGGAAGCAGCCGCAGCCACGGTGGCTTGGTGGCAGGCGCAGGGCTAACCCACCCCGTTACCGGCGGCCGGCGCCCTCCGCTTCAAGCTCGGCATCACGCGTGCCCGCCGGCACGGCCGCGTCCAGCTCCGGCCGGCCCAGCTTGCTCGGCCACCAGATGCGCGGGCCGATATCGTACGCCAATGCGGGGACCAGCAGCGAGCGCACCAGGATGGTATCCAGCAGCACGCCGAAGGCCACAATGAAGGCCAGCTGCACCAGGAACATGATGGGGATGATGCTGAGGGCCGCGAAGGTGGCGGCCAACACCACCCCGGCGGAGGTGATCACTCCGCCGGTGACACCCAGCCCCCGCAGGATGCCCGGCCTGGTCCCGTGCTTTATCGACTCCTCCCGCACCCGGCTCATCAGGAAGATGTTGTAGTCCACGCCCAGGGCAACCAGGAAGACAAACCCGAACAGCGGGACGGTGGCATCGGCGCCCGGGAAGCCCAGCATGTTATTGAAGACCAGCGCCGAGACGCCCATCGCCGCGCCGTAGGACAGCACCACGGAGAGCACCAGCAGGACCGGCGCCACCACGGAACGCAGCAGCAGCATCAGGATAAAGAGGATGACCACCAGCACCACCGGGATGATGATCACC
Organism: Arthrobacter sp. UYCo732; assembly: GCF_040547265.1. NCBI lineage: Bacteria > Bacillati > Actinomycetota > Actinomycetes > Micrococcales > Micrococcaceae > Arthrobacter > Arthrobacter sp. UYCo732. The sequence goes on from NZ_JBEPPJ010000005.1 coordinate 110,784, forward strand.
AGGTCGCGCTGAGCCGTGGTGTTGGTATCCAGGGCCGTTGCCGTGACGCCACCCACCAGCGCCCTGGCGTCAACAGCCTTCACATCCTCACGCAAAGCTTTGACTATGCCCTCGGCCTCGATGGAATCAGCGGCGTAGTTGAGGGTGGCATTGATCAGCACCTTGCCCTCGCGGACATCGGGGTCGGTGGGAGCGCCGGGGGCTCCGGTGATGGGCACACTTCCCGCCGCCAACAGATACGCGTCCCCCACGCCGTCGGCCGCTTTGACCTTTGCGAGCACTTCTGCAGCTTTGCTTTCGTCCGCAACCACGACGGCGGGGCTGCCGCTGCCGGCGTCGAAATGCCGAGCCAGCGCGTCCTGCCCGTCAACGGCGTTGGATGCGGTGAGGATGACATCCGTCTGCGGGACGCCGTTTGCCTTGAGCTGGAGGATGCCTGCCGACGCCATCAGCAACAAGAGGACCGAAGCGATCCAGACGGTGCGCGGACGGCGGGAAACGAGCGAAGCGGTAGCACGCCAGATGCCCTTCTGCCCTTCCAGCCCGGTGACGAGTTCGGGTTCCCGCTGATCCTTCGGGACCAGCTTGGGACGGAACGGCCAGAAGGCTGCGCGGCCCAGGAGCGCCATCAGGGCGGGCAGCAGGGTGAGGGCGGCGAAAAGAGCGCAGAGGATGCCGGCGGCCGCCACCGGGCCCAGGCCCTTGTTGGAGTTCAGATCCGAGAAAAGCAGGCAGAGCAAGGCGATAATCACCGTGGCACCGGAGGCAACGATCGGCTCGACGGACGTCTTCCAGGCCGTCAGCACGGCGGCGGTCCGGTTGCGGGTGTGGGTCAGGGCTTCCCGGAAGCGCGCCACATACAGCAGGGCATAGTCCGTGGCCGCGCCGATCACCAGGATGGACAGGATGCCCTGGCTTTGGCCGTTCAGCTGGATCCAGCCGAGCTTGGCCATGCCGAACACGAGCAGGATGGCTGCACACAGCGCAAACACCGACGTGAGCAGCACCGCGATCGGCAGGAGCAGGGAGCGGTACACGATCAGGAGAATCACAAAGACCGCAGTCATAGCCACGAGCAGCAGAATGCCGTCGATGCCCGCGAAGGCGCTGACCAGGTCCGCAGCCAGGCCGGCCGGCCCGGTGACGAAGGTCTGCATGCCTTCCGGAGCGGCCTCAGCGACGGCCTCGCGCAGTTCTTTCACCGCCTCCTTCACCTCGCCCGACGAATCGATCGGAGTGATGAACTGGACGGCCTTGCCGTCTTCGGACGGAATGGGCCCGACCACGGCACTGCCGAGCTTCAGTGCTTCAAGGTTTGCTTTCAGCGCGGCTGCCTCGCCCAGCTGGGCCGGGGTAAAAGCGGAGCTGTTTTCGATGACAATGACGGCCGGCACTTCGTTGGAATCACGGAATTTCGCTTGCCAGTCCTGCGCGGCTGTGGCTTCGGCACTGGCGGGAAGGAAGGAGGCCTGGTCGTTCGACGAGACCTCTTTCAGCCGGCCAAAGGTGGGTCCACCGATACCGGCGATCGCAAGCCACGTCAGCACCAGAAGCGCAGGAATGAGCCAGCGCAGCCAGAACGGGACCCGTGCGCTGTGTTGGGGACTGGGTTTCATGATTCCTGCCAGATTCGGGATAAGAGCAGTACAATTTATTCCATCATAGAGTATCTCCATAGTAGAGATAAGTGCCAGACTAAATTTATCCGGGGCCGCGCCCGGGGGTTCCGGTGAAGTAATATCCGTCAAGTCACCACCGGGCACCAGCCCGATGACGGAACCACCACAGCAGAGCGGAGGAGGAGAAACATGACGGACGAAGCGTTCCAGACCCCGCCCGACTCCGCACCCCTATCACTGGTCCGCCTGCTGCAGGACTTCACTCTTGAGGCCAACCGCTTTGTGGATACCGCAGGCGGCCGGAACGACATGCACCGGACCGACCTGAACGCGCTCGCCGTCATCATGCGCCACACCGCCAAGGGCCTGGTTGTCACGCCCGGCGTCCTGCGGAAGGAACTGCACCTCAGCTCGCCGGCCACCACTGCCCTCATCGACCGGCTGGACACCTCCGGCCATGTGGTGCGGGAACGCCATCTTTCGGACCGGCGGCAGGTCCAGCTCCGCATGACACCCAAAGCTTTCCAGGACGGCGGGGCCATGTTCATGCCGCTCTCGCGTCACATGGGCAATGCCATGGCCGCCTTCTCCCCTGAGGAACTGGACTTGGTAACGCGGTTCATGACCGCCATGGTGGAGGCCACCATGGCGGCCCGCCAGGAAGCGTCCGACGGCGGCCCTAACTCCCCCGCCGCTCCTCCCGCCTGATCCACTGCCGCCCGCCACGCCCGCCGTCGGACTGGCAGATAACGTCGCGAACTCCGCCAATAACCACGCTAAATGCGGGCCACTTAGGGGTAGCGTTTGCTTATGAGTGCGCAGCAGCCAGAAGACGATGATGTGTACACGCATGGCCACCACGAGTCGGTAGTCCGCGCCCACGCGTCCAGGACCGCGGAAAATTCCGCGGCCTTTGTCATCCCGCACCTGACGCCGGGAACCTCCGTGCTCGACGTCGGCTGTGGGCCGGGGAGCATCACGTGCGATTTCGCTGGGCTGGTGGCACCAGGAACGGTCACCGGCCTGGACCGGTCGCCGGACATCATCGCCCAGGCCACGGCGCTCGCCGCTGAGCGCGGGGTGGCCAACGCGGAATTTGTGGCCGGCAACATCTACGATCTCGACTTCGAGGACGGAACGTTCGACGTCGTCCACGCCCACCAGGTGCTGCAGCACCTGACCGACCCGGTGGAGGCGCTGCGGGAGATGCGTAGGGTGGCCAAACCCGGGGGGATTGTGGCCGTGCGCGACGCCGATTTCCATGGCATGAGCTGGTACCCGTCCTTTCCTGAACTGGACGAATGGATGGACCTCTACCAGCGGATCGCCCGTCGCAACGGGGCCGAGCCCGACGCCGGCCGCCGCCTGGTCTCGTGGGCCCAGTCCGCAGGTTTCACCGACGTCGCACCCTCCAGCAGCAACTGGCTTTACGCCACCGGGCAGCAACGAAGATGGCAGGCGCGCGTCTGGGGCGAGCGGGTGCTGCATTCAGCTTTTGCGGACCAGGCCTTGGAGTACGGTTTCGCGAACGCCGCTGACCTGGCAAGGATTTCCGCAGGCTGGCACCGTTGGGGGTCCACGGAGGACGGCTGGTTCCTGATCCCGAACGGCGAGGTCATCGCACGGGCGTAAACCTGTTCCGGCGGCTGCTAGCCGCAAATAGCCTCAAACCATGATTATTCAAGCAGGCTTCGACCTCCAGATTCTTGTCCGCCCGCTCGTTGTTCAGGAGGGAAGGGTCCTCCCCAAACTTGTGGTGATTGCACTCGATGCCGACATGCAGCTGGACGGCATCAAGGTCGCCAGCGACGAGTTTGCAGGATCATTGGAACCGCATTACGACGCGAGTCTGGACTGGATGGATCTAGACTGGACCAGATATTTTGCTATTGCCCATGCAAAATCTGGCCTGACAACGACTACTACTCCGAGTCTCCGATCCTGCGAGCGGCCAAAACATTGAAAGAGGCTGCAGCTCAGCCCGGCCTCCGAATGATCGGGCATTTTGGCCTCGACGAAACCGGCTACATGTCTGACGGGCCACACTCGTACTTCGACCAATACGGGACTCAGCGAGGATCTCCCATCCACTATGTCCCACTGGGTGAATTCAAGATACGGCAACTGTGGCTGACCCAATCCGGATGACAGATCTCCCTGAGAGCGAACGTCCTCGGGAAAGACTGCTCCACCTGGGAAGTGGAGCCCTCAGCGATGCGGAACTCGTGGCCATCCCGCTGACACGGACGAGGTCGACCAACTAAACGCGGTCACCATGGGGCAAATACAACGTCGAGGAAGCAAAACCCGGTTTCCCAAATGCTGAACAGCTGCCGTCCGGCGCCGGAATCGTGACGAGCTTCGCGCGGCAGGTAGCCCACCTTTATGCGCCCGAACTCCCGGTCTCCGACCCGCACACGCTGGCGGCGCGCCAGCTGGACTGGACGCACAAGGATCCTTTTGGCCGGATTCTCGCCACCCAGGCCATGGTGGAGGGATGACGCTGGTGACGGCCGATGAGGATCTTCAGGCTTTCGAGCCGCTGACCACCCTATGGTGAAGCGCCCCTAAACTTGGGAGGTGCAATTCTCCCTCTGGCTCGCCCTCGCGGGCGCCGGCGTCCTGATCAGCTTCACACCAGGGGCCGGCGCGATCAACACCATGAGCAACTCCCTGACATCAGGTTTCCGCCGCTCCATCTGGGGCATCCTGGGCCAGCAGGCGGCCCTGGTGATCCATGTAGTGATCGTGGCGCTGGGGGTGGGCGTCCTGGTGGCCAGTTCGCCCGTGGCCTTCAACGTGATCCGCTACGCCGGTGCCGCTTACCTGGTATATCTGGGCATCAGGCAGTTCCTCAGCAAGCCGGGCCTCGATCAGGAACAGGCTGCCGCACTCCGGAACGAACCTGCCGGGTCGATGTTCCGCCGCGGACTCTGGGTCAACCTCCTGAACCCCAAGGCCATCGTCTTTTTCCTCGCCTTCATGCCGCAGTTCATCCGTCCGGAACAGCCGCTCCTGCCGCAGTACCTGATGCTCACGGCCACCGTCGTGATGATCGACATCCTGGTCATGTGGTTCTTTTTCGCGCTGGCCGCCAAGTCCTTCCAGCGCTTCACCCGCAACGCCCACGGCCAGAAGATCCTGAGCCGGATCTTCGGCGTCCTTTTTGTGGCCGTGGGTGTTCTGCTTGCGCTGATCCACTAGCCAGGTGAGGCCCCAGTCCCGGGTCGTCCAATCGGATTGATTGACTGGAACAGAAACTTACTTCACAGATCCGTAAAGATCCGTGAGGTGTTGTTGGCCAGGAAAGCCTCTATAAAGCATGCTTAGCATCCTGAACTCATTGTCGAGCCCATACCGCGTCATCACCGTCTGCACAGGCAACATCTGCCGGTCCCCCGATGACCGAGTTGATGCTGGCCGCAGCGTTTCGGGCCGACGGCCTGGGCGGCCCGGGTCAGGGGCCGGCAAGACGTAGGCGTCCTGCTGGGCAGGGCGGGAGCGCTCTTCCTTCTTGTGAGTGGCTTCCTGGGCGGGCATATGGGGAGCGGCCGCCGTGCAGCCCCGCCCCGGCAACCGATCCAGCAGCAGGTACGCTCTATTTCATGACCCCCACACCTGTGATCATCGCCGTCGACGGGCGATCAGGCGCAGGAAAAACCACCCTGGCCATCGAACTGGCCGCACGGCTGCGGAACCATCACAAGGTGTCACTCTTCCATCTCGAGGACATTTACCCGGGCTGGAACGGCCTCACCGCGGGGATTGAACGCTACGTGTCCACTGTGCTCACCCCCTTGAGCCGCGGCGAAGCGGCCACCTGGACCAGTTGGGACTGGGCCAACCATTACGACGGCGACCTCCGGGTCACCCTGCCCGCTGAGATCGTGATCATCGAGGGAGTGGGTGCGGCCGCCGGGGGCGCCCGGCCGCTGCTCAGCGCCGTCATCTGGGCCGATTCACCCGACGATGTGCGCCGGCAGCGGGCGCTGGACCGCGACGGCGGTACCTATGAGCCGTTCTGGGAGCAGTGGGCGGCGCAGGAAAATGAGTGGCTCGCCGACGACGACGTCCCCGGCCAGGCCGAGATCCGCGTGCTCAATCACGCGGACGGGTCGGCCCCCGCTGACGTGCTGCAGGCACTCTCCTACCTGCCGGCACTCGGACCGGTCCTGGTTCCGGAACTTGCCGCCCGCCGGGGCCTGAGGCTGCGGGCCGAGCGGCTGGACTGCCGGCCGGACGCCTCCACCCTCTTCGCGACGCTGTACGGCGGCTCGACAAACGCCGTCTGGCTGGACTCCTCCAACGCCGGCCCCGCCGCAACCACCGGTCCCCTGCCAGGGCAGTCAGCACCTGCCGAACGCAGCCGCTTCAGCATCCTCACGGACGACGGCGGGACCTACGGCCAGTCCGTCACCCACCAGTCCGGCGAAAGCGTAGTTACTACCGGTTTCGCAACAGCACGCGTGCCGGGCCCGTTCTTCCGCTGGCTGGACACTGTCTGGGGGCGCCGGGATGTCCGCACCCCGGACGGTTACCCCGGCGACTTCACGCTCGGGTGGCTGGGCTGCCTGGGCTATGAGCTGAAGCGCGAAACCGGCGGTTCGGACGTTGTTGCGCAGACCCCCGACGCGGCGCTGATCTTTGCGGGCCGGGCTGTCGTTCTGGACCATATCGAAGGAACGGCCTGGCTCCTTGCGTTGGAGGCTCCCGACGCCGACAGCTGGCTGGCCGCTGCCCGAACCGCCGTCGGCCTGGCCGCCGCCGGGAGCAGCGGCAGCAACGGCGTCGTACTTCCCGGCGGGCCCGCGTTCAGCAGCCGGGACAACGCGTTGTCCTACAAGCAGAAAATCGCCGCCGCCCAGCACGAAATTTACGAGGGAAACTCGTACGAAGTGTGCCTCACCACCACGCTCACGGCCACGCTGCCGGCCGGCGCGACGGCCCCCTGGCCTACTTACCTGGCCCTCCGGTGGAAGAACCCGGCGCCGTTCGCAAGCTACCTGCGGTTTGGCGGGCTGACGGTGGCCAGCACGTCGCCGGAACGGTTCCTGCGGATCACGTCCGACGGCGGCATGCGCGCCGAACCGATCAAGGGCACCCGCCGCCGGGGCGCCGATCCCACGCAGGACAGGGAACTGCGGGACGAGTTGGCGGCATCTCTCAAGGACCGCGCCGAGAACATCATGATCGTGGACCTGTTGCGGAACGACCTCAGCCACTTCGCGGAACCCGGATCCGTCACGGTCAGCAGGCTGTGCGAAATCGAAAGCTACGCCACCGTGCACCAGATGGTGAGCACCATCGACGCACAGTTGCTGCCCGGTTCGCCGCGGGCCGAGGCCGTCGCCGCCTGTTTCCCGCCCGGCTCCATGACCGGCGCCCCGAAAATCAGCACCATGGCCATTCTGGACCGGCTGGAAGAGGGTCCGCGCGGCCTGTATTCCGGCGCGATCGGCTATTTTTCCCTAAACGGAGCAACGGATCTTGCCGTGGCGATCCGCACCCTGGTCACCGACTCCGGAACTGGTTCTGGCGGGGTAGGCAAGTCCGGGGACGACAGCGAAGCGGCGGCGACGGCGGAACTCACCCTCGGCGTCGGCGGCGCCATCACGGCCGACTCGGTGCCGGACGAGGAGTACGAGGAGATCCGTGTGAAGGCGCACGGTGTGCTTTCCGCACTCGGCGCGGAGTTCCCCACCACCTGAACCCGGCTGCCCCACCCGCCCCATCCCCAGAGTTTTTGTCCAGATAATGCGGGATAAACGCCTCAAAAGCCGCATTATCTGGACAAAAACTCCGAGAGCTACTGGACGGTCGCCGTCAGCCGTGCCACGTTATCGATGTAGCGGGCTGCGAGGGGGCGCTGCAGCCAGTCCTCAAGCTTGAGCTCATGGGAAATCCCGCGGTAGGTATTTTCCACCGCGCGCATCTTGTCCACGATGTCCGAGCCCATCAGCATGACCGAAACCTCCATGTTCAACGAGAAAGACCGCATGTCCATGTTGCTGGAGCCCAGGACGGCCACTTCGTCGTCGATGGTGAAGTGCTTGGCGTGCAGGACAAACGGCGCCTTGTAGAGGTAGATCCGGACGCCGGCCTCCAGCAGTGCCTCGTAGTAGGAGCGCTGGGCGTGGTGGACGAGGAACTGGTCGCCCTTTTCGGAGACGAACAGTTCCACGTCCACGCCCCGCTGGGCCGCGGTGGTGATGGCGTAGAGCAGCGAGTCGTCGGGGACGAAGTATGGGCTGCAGATGGAGATCCGCTGCTGGGCGGAGTAGATCAGCGTGTTGAAGAGGCGCAGGTTGTTTTCCGTAATGAACCCGGGCCCGCTCGGTACCACCTGGGCTGTGACGTTGCCCGGCTCCGGGTTGGCCGGGAGCTGCAGCTGGTGTTCGAGGTTCTCTTCGGTCTCGCTCAGCCAGTCGGTGGCGAAGACCACGTTCAGGGTGGTGACGATCGGTCCGCGCAGGCGCGCCATCAGCTCCACCCATTCGCGGCCGGCCTTGCGGTGCTTGGGGCTGTTGTAGGACGGCTCGATCAGGTTCTGTGAGCCCGTGAAGGCGACTTCGCCGTCCACCACCATGATCTTGCGGTGGTTACGGAGGTCAGGACGGCGCCACTGACCGTGGATGGGCAGCAACGGCAGCATGCGTTTCCACTGGATCTTGCTTGCCTTGAGCCGGGTCAAGAGGTTGCGGTACCCCTTGACCCGCAGCGTGCCGATGTGGTCGAACAGCACGCGCACTTCCACGCCCCGCTCGGCTGCTTCTTCCAGCGCTGTCAGCAGGTCGTCCGTGACGTGGTCCGTGCTCATGATGTAGAACTCGGCGTTGACGAATATCTTGGCCTCGCGCACGGCCTCGGTCATGCAGAGGATCGAGTCCGGGTAGCCGGGGATAAGGTCAACGGCGTTGCCGTCCACCATCGGCAGGGAGCCCAGCCGGCGGTTCAGTTCGCCGGCGGATTTGACCCACTCGGGGCCGGGGTAGTCACTTTGGACATCGGCCAGCGCAGAGATGTTGGCCCGAACCCGGGTGTTGACAATCTCCTGTTGCTGCCGGCGGCGGCTGGACAGCTTGAAGTTGCCGAAGAGCAGGAAGAGTGCCAGGCCCAGGAACGGCACGAAGAAGATCCCCAGCAGCCAGGCCATGGCCGTGGTGGGACGCCTGTTGCCAGGGATAATGCCCAAGGCCAGGACCCGGATCACCAGGTCTGCAATGCTCAGAACCACCACAATCCACGTCGGAGCGGTACCCACAAGCGAAATCGGCCACAACACTGGAAACCCCCGGGGTGTGCGCACCGGCGGACGGGTTCCGGCCGGGCAATGACCACAGCTTAGCCGCGCGCGGCCCGACTAAGCTGGAGCCATGACTTCTCGTGCGCCCGTGGTGCTTGTTTTCCTTGACCCCGCGTTCCCGGCCGGCCGGCTGGCGGACGCCTCGCAGCCACAGCTGCTGGTTACGGACCAGGGTGCCACACGCGGTGACGGGGTATTCGAATCCATGCTCGCGGTAGCCGGCGGTGTGAGGAAGCTGCAGGCCCACCTGGACCGGCTCGGCGGCTCGGCGGCGGCCCTGGACCTGGTCATCCCGGCTCAGGAACCATGGCGTGCGGCCATCGCAACGGGCGTGGAACAATACCGCCGCCAGCACCCGGCGCATTCTGCCGCCGAGGACGAGGTGGTGGTCAAGCTTGTGGCCACGCGCGGCCCGGAAGGCGCGGACTCCACCACCTGCTGGGTCCAGGTATCGCCGGTCGGCGCCCTGGGCCGACGCCAGCGCGAGGCCGGCATCGATATCATCCTGCTGGACCGCGGTTACAACAGCGACGTCGCGGAACGCGCGCCGTGGCTGCTCCTCGGCGCCAAAACCCTCTCCTACGCGGTGAACATGGCCGCCCTCCGGCACGCACACAAGCAGGGCGCCGACGACGTCATCTTCCTTTCCGCCGACGGCCGGGTCCTGGAGGGCCCCACGTCCACGGTACTGCTGGCGCACGTGGAAACATCCGACGACGGCGCAGGCGCCACCCGCACGGTCCGCCGGCTCATCACGCCCCAGCTGGACACCGGGATCCTCGCCGGCACGTCCCAGAGCGCGCTCTTTGGTGCCGCCAAAGCGGCGGGCTGGGAACTGGGCTACGGTCCGCTGGAGCCGCAGGACCTGCTGGACGCCGACGCTGTGTGGCTGATTTCCAGCATCCGGCTGCTGGCGCCCGTGAACCACATCGACGGCAAGGAAATCGGCACCCCGGCCTTGCAGAAGCAGTTGACCGCCGAACTCAACGCACTGTACGCAGGGATCCAGTAGGCAGCCAATGACCGTTCCCAGCGCTGGGATCCTGCTCTACCGGCACGCTGTGGAGGGCGGGCTGGAAATCTGGATAGCGCATATGGGCGGACCTTTCTGGGCCGGCAGACAGGCCCACTCCTGGTCCCTTCCCAAAGGCGAATACCAGGACGATGAAGATCCCCTGGCGGCAGCCCGGCGCGAGTTTACCGAGGAGATCGGCACGCCGCCACCGGACGTCGACTACTTTCTGCTGGGCGCATTCCGGCAGCCATCCGGGAAGGTCATCACCGTATTCAGTGCGGAGGAGTCCGGCTTCGAGCCAGGGGAGATCGTGAGCAACACGTTTGCGCTGGAGTGGCCCAAGGGGTCAGGCACAATCCGGGACTTTCCGGAAATCGACGACGCGCGGTGGGTCACCGCGACCGATGCCCGCAACAAGCTGGTCAAGGGCCAGCTCCCGATCCTTGACGCCCTGGCCGGGCGTCTTGAATAGCGCCACGGAACCTGAGGATGCGGTTCAACGCCCGGGCCGAAATGCCCTGTTGATCCGTACGCCGGGGCCGTAAGGTTTGGTTCATGAACCCGCACAGTGAGCCCATTACCAATTTGACGTTTGACGAATGCTGGGAATTGCTCGCCGATGAGGCCGTGGGGCGGCTGGCCCTCGTGGTGGACGGCCATCCGGAGATCTTTCCCATCAACTTCGTCCTGAATCGCAGAAGCATTTCCTTCCGCACAGCCGGTGGCACAAAACTCTGGAACGCGGCAACGGGGCGGCCCGCGGCCCTCGAGATTGATGGCTATGATCCCCACACGGAGGAGGCGTGGAGCGTGGTGGTGCGCGGAGACACAGAGGTGATCCAGGACCAGGCTGACAAGGACGCCGTTGATGAACTGAGCCTGGAGCCCTGGCAGCCAGGCCCCAAGGAGCACTACATCCGCCTCACTGCCAGCGCCCTGACGGGCCGCCGGTTCAAGGTCAACAAACCGGACGTCTGGAATACCAGGCTCTCGGACCGCCGTCGGACGTCGTTCGAGTAATCGAAAGGCACCCCACCATGGGCAACGACGCTCACACCCCCGTCATCCTGGGCGGCGCCCGCACCCCTTTCGGCAGGTTCCGCGGCGGACTGGCAGGGCTTTCATCCAGCGAACTTGGTGCCCATGCCATCCGAAATGCGCTGGAGCGCACGGGAGTGGCACCGGAGCAGATCCAGGCCGTGATCGTGGGCCAGGTTATCCAGGCGGGCGCCGGTCAGGGACCCGCCCGGCAGGCCAGCCTCGCCGCCGGGATCGGCTGGGCCGTGCCCACCGTGACCATCAACAAACTGTGTCTTTCCGGCCTGACCGCCGTGATTGATGCCGCCCGGATGATCCGGGCGGGCGAGGCAGATTTCATTGTGGCGGCTGGCCAGGAGTCCATGACCAACGCCCCGCACCTGTTGCCCCGGCTCCGCGGCGGCGTTGCCATCGGCGATGCGCCGTTACTGGATTCGCTGAACTTTGACGGCCTGCAGGACCCCCGCTCCGGCGAGCTGATGGGTTCCGCCACCGATGCCGGGAACGCCCGCCTCGGCATCAGCCGGACGGACCAGGACGCCGTCGCCGCCCGTTCCCATCAACGTGCGGAAGCTGCCCGGGCCGCCGGGATCCTGGCCGAGGAAATCGCTCCGGTGGAAGTCCCGCAACGCCGCGGCCCCGCCGTCGTGATTGATGCTGACGAGGGGATCCGGGCAAGTACGACGCCGGAGGCCCTTGCCGCGCTGAAGCCCGCCTTTTCCACGGCGGACTCAGCCACCATCACCGCAGGGTCCTCCTCGCCGCTGTCCGACGGCGCGGCCGCCGTGGTGGTGGCCAGCAAAGCCGCGGCGGAGGCGGCCGGGCTCAGCTGGATTGCGGAGATCGGCAGCCACGGCCAGACCGCCGGACCGGACGGCTCCCTGCACTCCCAGCCGTCCCGCGCCATTGAACGGGCCCTGAAACTCGAGGGGCTGACGGTAGCTGACCTGGACCTCATTGAGGTCAACGAAGCCTTCGCTTCGGTGGTGCTGCAGTCCGCCAGGGACCTGGGGATCGATGCCGAAAGGATCAATGCCGACGGCGGCGCCATCGCTTTAGGGCATCCGGTGGGCGCCTCCGGGGCCCGGCTCGTGCTGCACCAGGCGCTGGCTTTGAAACGCCGCGGCGGCGGCACGGGCGTGGTGGCCTTGTGCGGTGGGGGTGGCCAGGGCGAGGCCCTGATCCTTAAGTTGGGATGATCCCGAACAGGACGCGCTTTTTCACCATCAGCCACAGGAGACCCAGGATAGCCGCATACGCGGCCGTATTGATCAGGATGTCGCCCTGCCGCAGGGCCGGGATGTTGGCGATCACGGCGATTAGCACCACGTGCAGGATAAAGACGTACAGCGTGGCCTGCCCCAGCGGGATCAGGAACCAGCCCAGGGCCCGCTGTACCGGCTTCCAGTAGGCGGTCAGGAACGCGTAGGCGGCCACCACCAGGACCAGGACGTTGAGCAGCCTGCCCGGATCCAGGTAAGTGCGGGCAAAGAAGGCGTCGTACATGGCCCGGTAGGCGGTGTCCGGGATGATGGCCAGGCGCAGGTCGAACCCGTTAGCCAGGTACGGGTTGCACCAGGACAGGAACGCGGAAGCGAACGCCAACACCGTGGATGCCACTACCACCCAGTGGTGCGACGACAGCCAGGCGACGATACGGTTTCGGTGGAAACCCGCCACCAGGCCGATGACAAACAGCACCTGCCATACGAGCAGCGGGAAAGAATCCTCGAACTGGGAGGGCAGCAGCCTGAAACGGGTGGCCGCACCCACTGCGTAGAGGCCCAGCGTCGCGGCGAGGACCCACAGCGCCTTGCCGCGGTTGAGGGCGGCCAGGATCAGGGGGCTGGCCAGCAGCAGCACCACGTAGAGGCCCATCACGTTGAACTGCCACGGACCGAACTGCAGGAGGACGATGGCGGGCAGCACCTGGGCGGGCACCGGGAATTGCAGGAGCGTTTCCATCCCTGCGTACAGGTCGTAGGTCCGGCCCACTGCGTTGTGTCCCGCACCCCCGGTTCCCTGGTCCGCGTAGGTGGTCAGCGCGTCGGTTTGGAAGAAGGGCAGCAGCGAGAGCAGGAAGACCCCAACAAGGACCGCGAGCGCCGTCACGTACAGCTTGCCCGCGCGCCGGGACGTCAGGTCCACCACGTTGCCGAAGTCGTTCTTCACCCGCGGGCCGTAAACCATGCCCACCACCAGGCCGGAGAACAGGACGAACAGCTCTGCCCCGGAAACAAATCCCACCGCTTCCTGGGTCAGCAGTTGGAACAGCGACGTCATGCCCAGGTGGTTGACCACCACAAAAACAATGGCCAGTCCCCGCAGGAAGTCCACGCGGGAATCGCGTTTGGACGGATCGCCATAAGCCCAGGCGCCAACCGCGCCGACGCGCCGCGGCAACTGCCACAAGGCAACCAGCAGGATCACCATGGCCGCGGCGACACTCCAGGCTGCGGCCCCGGACAGGGAGTTGGCCCGCGTGGCCTGCTGGCCCCCGCTGATAGCCGTCACCGGGCCGGTAGTCAGTCCGGACCGAACCAGGCTCTCCCCCGCAGCTCCGGCAATGCCGGAGTTGCCGGTGAGCCGCCAGTCGATACTGACCACCCCGGTATCCCCGGTGCTGGTCCGCTCGTCCCAGACGACGGCAGCGATCCTGGCGAATTCTGCGGACGTGGCCGATTTGAGGGTTTGGTCCCACCAGGACGTTTTAATGTCGGCCTCTGCGGCGCCGCCGGAGGCAGGGCTGTAGAAGGCTGCGGTCTGGAGGACCAGCGGTTTGTTCCGGGCAGCGGCATACGTGGCGTAGAAGTCTTCGCTGCCGGACTGCGTCAGCATGGCGGACAGCTCGCCGTCCGCGGGAACGGTGTTGACGGCGGAGTTGCCGCCGGTGTCATCGTGGTAAGCCGTCAGCCCCACCCAATCCACGGCGTCATCGCCCGGGTAGTACGGAGCGTAGGCGGCATCTGCACTGTTCCAGCTTCCGTCGCCGTTGGTGTCCAGCAGGGCGAAGCCTTCGGACCCGGGGGCCGGGGCGTTCCGGTGCCGTTCAAAAGGGTAGTCCCGCCCAAGGTACGGTTGCCACACCATTACCGTGCCGGCGTCGTCCGCAGTTTTGAACTCTGCGGCAACGTTCCGGAACGCCGACTTGTAGGCGACCGGCTGCTGGCCCCAATCCACCCAGCTTGAGTTCATGTCCGGGGCGAACCGGACCAGGAGCGTACCGCGGAAAGCTGACGCCAGGTCCTCAACCTTGGCTGCAAAGGCTCCAGCGGCAGCGGCGTCCACCTGGTCCAGCGCCGCCGTGGGCCGCACGGTGAGCATGGCCTGGGCGCCTTGGCCAGCGGCTTGGCCGAGGAATTCCCGGATGTCCTGCTCCTCGCCGGAGCGCACGGGCAGCGAGATTTCGTGGCACAGCAGCGCCGGCGAAGATCCCAGCCGCTCGGCAAAACCCTGCGCCGAATCGTCGCCCCACTCCAGGACAGCTCCAAGCAGGGGTTTGCCTTCCGCCGGCTCAGGCTCGGCCGCGTGGACGGAGCCCGCGGTGAGCAGGCTGAACAGGACGAGCAGGGCCGCCAGAAGTGCGGCCGGTAGCGGGCTCCGCAGTCTGGGTACGGCCGACGGCGGTACGCGCCTTAGTGCGGTTGCTGTTGGCATGCTGGTGTGGACCCTCCCCCAGTGCAGCTGCTTCAGTGATGGTGGCCGGTGCCCCCGCCAAACTCTATCGGTCTTCGCTGGCCGGTCGGTTTCGACCCGGGGCCATTCGGTTTCAACCCGGCGCCGTCCGGCTGGCCCGGCGACCTCCGGGTCAGCCGCCCAGGATTCACCCCGGTGTCGTCGCACCAGTCCAGGTTGAACGGCTGCGCGGTGACCCCGGCTTCCCCCGGGCCATGCCTGCCGGGACGGTGAACACGAAAGTGAAGCCGCCGTCGTCGGTCATGGGTGCGAACTCCTCCAGCACCGTGGTGCCATGGGCATCCAGCAGTTCCACGGAGACCTGCGCACAAGGGCCGTAGCCCGCATCGCAGGCCGCGACCGGGGCGCTGACCGCTACCCGGTCACCGGGTTTTGCCTCCGCCGGCGTCACGGTGATCGCAGGCGGCATGCACGGCGGCGGCGGCCCGAAAACGTTACGGCAACTGCCCAGCCCCACCGTCGCGAGTGCGGCACACAGCCCCCCAGGATTCGATTGTGCCGCCAGCCCGCAGGTCACGGAAGCACGCGATGGTTACGGAACATGACAATGGCGGCAGTGTAGACGGGCACGGCGGATGTTACGTTTTTGGTGAGTAATGAGAACCGGTGCCAAGCCCTGACTGGCCGGTCGGCAACCCTCCCTTTCGCGGCGGGGTGCCTCAGGTGAATACTCGGCATATCGACCCATTCGAGCTGCAAGCGTGAGAGAAGGAGATCCGTCGTGTCTGACGCACCTGCCCCTGAAGAAAAACTGTCCTACCGGCTTATCACAGGCCCGGATGACCGGGCCTTTTGTGAACGGATATCCGCCGCCCTGGCCGAGGGGTATGTGCTGCACGGCAGCCCCGCCGCCACGTTCAACGGCAACGCCGTGATTGTTGCCCAGGCGCTCATCCTCCCGGCCGCGATCGCCAGTGCGGATGCCGCCGTCGCCACGGCAGTGGAAGACCTCGAGTTCGACGGCGAGGGCCACGCGTGAGCTACGCCGGAGACCTGACCCCGCAGGAAGCCTGGGCCAAGCTGGAACAGGGCGCCATCCTGGTGGACGTGCGCACAGAGGGCGAGTGGGCCCACATCGGCATCCCGGACACCGCGTTCGCGAACGACAAGCACAACGATCCCCTGTTCATCCAGTGGACGTTCCCCGGCGGCATTCCCAACGCTGCTTTTATCGCCGACCTCAGGCAACAGGCCCCGGCGGACGACGGCACGGAACTGGTGTTCATCTGCCGTTCCGGCCAGCGCTCCGTCGCCGCCGCGATCGCCGCGACGCAGGCCGGGTTCACCTCCTACAACGTCCTCGAGGGCTTCGAAGGCGAGCCGGACCGTTACGGCGACCGCACCGTCAACGGCTGGAAAAACAGCGGACTGCCCACCAACCCGGGAAGCCGCTAAATGACATTCAACGAAGACGCCGAGGGCTGGAGCGCAGACACGCAGGCTGTCCGCGGCGGGCTGGACCGCACCCACTTCCAGGAGACCACCGAGCCCATTTTCCTGAACTCCGGCTTTGTGTACGAGTCGGCGGCCGCGGCCGAGCGCGCGTTCACCGGCGAGGATCAGCGGTTCGTCTACTCCCGCTATGGCAACCCGTCCGTGGCCACCTTCCAGGAGCGCCTCCGCCTGCTCGAAGGCACCGAAGCGTGCTTCGCGACGGCGTCGGGCATGTCAGCAGTGTTCACCGCCCTGGGTGCCCTGCTGGCTGCCGGCGACCGGGTGGTGGCCGCGCGGTCGCTGTTCGGCTCCTGCTTTGTGATCCTGAACGAGATCCTGCCGCGCTGGGGCGTGGAGACGGTGTTTGTGGATGGCCCGGACCTGGACCAGTGGCGCGCCGCGCTGTCCGAGCCCACCACTGCGGTGTTCTTCGAGTCGCCGTCAAACCCGATGCAGGAGATCGTGGATATCGCCGCGGTCAGCGAACTGGCGCACGCCGCCGGGGCCACCGTCGTCGTCGACAATGTCTTTGCCACTCCCCTGCTCCAGCGCTGCGGGCAGTTCGGCGCGGACGTGATTGTGTATTCGGGCACCAAGCACATGGACGGCCAGGGACGGGTGCTGGGCGGGGCGATCCTGGGGACGAAGGAATTCATTGACGGCCCGGTCAAGCAGCTCATGCGGCACACCGGCCCGTCCCTCTCCGCGTTCAACGCCTGGGTGCTCACCAAGGGCCTGGAGACCATGGCCCTGCGCGTGAACCATTCCTCTGCGTCCGCGCTGCGGCTCGCCGAATGGCTCGAGCAGCAGCCGGCCGTCAGCTGGGTCAAATACCCGCTACTGAAGTCGCACCCGCAGTACGCTTTGTCGGCGAAGCAGATGAAGGCCGGCGGCACCGTCCTCACCCTGGAACTTGCGACGGCGGGTGGCCGCTCGGGCAAGGACGCCGCCTTTGCGCTGCTGGACGCCTTACGGATCATCGACATCTCCAACAACCTGGGCGACGCGAAGTCCCTGATCACCCATCCGGCCACCACCACCCACCGTGCCATGGGCCCGGAGGGCCGCGCCGCGATCGGGCTCAGCGACGGCGTGGTGCGCCTGTCCGTGGGGCTGGAGGACGTGGACGATCTCATCGGCGATCTCGAGCAGGCCCTGAAGCAGGTCTGACGGCGGTCAGGCTGCGGCCTGGGGCTGGCGGAGTTCCCGGGCCGCAGTCTGGCGGACCGACTCGGTCAGCTGGTTGAGCACCGGGGCTGCGAGGCAATGCTGCTCCGGAGGAGCTGCATCCCTGGACCGGCCCGGGCGTTGCGGTCACTGCGGCCATCACCGCTCCTGTCCGGAGCAAACGGGTGGAATGCTGTTCATCCTCGCGGTGGATTCCAAAGCAGGCGCCGAGGTCCGCCGGAAGGCTTGACGGCGCCGGCAGGAACCAGATGGACAGCGAGTCGGCATTCACCACCAGCGGGATGGGGCGCCCGGTGTGGACCCGCTGCCGCCGAGCTCCTGCAGGCCATCCCATTCCAGCTGCCCTCATCGTGGCCATTGGCAGCCAGAACGCGTTCGTGCTGCGGCAGGGCATCCGCGGCGAGCATGTGGCGCCGTCGTGCTGGTCTGCAGCGTCTCCGATACGGTCCTCATTGCGGCCTGCATCGCGTGTGTGGGGGCGCTGTTGCAGTCCAATCCCGTGATCGTGGACGTGGTCCGTTTTGCCGGGGCCGCCTTCCTGGTGGAGTACGGCGTGATGGCGGCGCGCCCCGCGGTCCGTCCGGGGGCGTTGACGGCTTCGGGGCGGCAGCCGTGCTGCTCACGCTGGGGATCCGGCTGGCCGTGGGCGCCTGAGCGGCGCTGCGCCTGTTGCGCCTGGTGGTGCCGCTGCGCCTGTGGAACCCAGGCGGGTTGGACGGTCGAACCTGTTCGCCCGTTGACCGGGGCGGTGCCGCGGGGTATTTTCATGGTCATCTCCGCGATGTTGCTGGGCCACCGCATCCGCCGGACCGGGAGCAAGCCATGCACTCATCCAACGCCCAGACAGCGAACAAACCCTACAGGCGGGCCGGCACGGTCATCGTTGCCGCGAGTTGCTGCTGGGGGGTGGGGATCTCTTTTGTGGGCATGGTGCACGCCACGAAGGACCCGGCATTGCGGCTGGCGATGCTGCAGCGCAGCCGCGGACTTTGGGTGGCCGGGCAGTTCCTGGCAGCGGCCGGCACTGCTGCGGTACCCGTCGGCTTCGTCCGGTTCGCCCAGGCGATCAGGTCCGGTCCCGCCAAGAACCTCGCCTCCGGAGCCGCAGCCGCCCTGCTCGCAGGCGCACCGCTGTTCGTTGTTGCCCTTGCCGAGCGTGCCTCGGATCTGGAAAAGTTCGCCTACCGCCGGGGGCCGAGCTGGCCGTTCCTAACTTACGCCGGTCTCCATATCGGCGCCCTCGCGGCTTTGGCGCCCGGGCTCCTGCTGTCGCCGGTGAAACCCTGGACCGGCATCATTGCGGCGGCCAGTGTTCCCGTCTTCGGCGCCATCCTGGCGGGCACCAAGGACATCCCGCCGTTTGTTTTTTATCTGGTGGAGGCCGCGGTGGGAGCCCAGCTGATGCGGCATGAGGAAGCCGAGCTACCGGCGCGCAGCCAGAGCGGCCTCGAGCGCGGACGCTGAGGCGGTGCTGCTGTTGATCCGCCAGTCAGTCTCCTTGTTGAAGTTGAACCAGACGAACCCGCTGACGTCCGGCTGAGTCTGCAGGTAGGAAACCAACGCCGTGTTCCAGTCCGGCTTGCTCCCGCCGGTCTCCGTGCTGGCCGTTTCGGTCATGACGATTTGTTTGCCGGGGGCGATGGTCCGGAGCTGTGCCAAGTGGGGCCCGAACAGCGCAGCCGGCATCTGCCAGGAACTCCAGGCCTGGGTGGCGCCCCAGTTGTACGCATCCAGTCCCAGCGTATCCACGTAGGGATCTCCCGGGTACAGCAGGGCCGGATCCACGGATCCGCCGCCATTGGGTGCCCACACCCAGTTCACGTTGTTGGCGCCGGCCGCACTCACCAGATCGTGCACATGACGCCATGCCCGGGCGTAGTCGCCGGGCTGGTTTCCGTTGACGGCTTCGCACCACGGGTACCAGTTGCCGTTCATTTCGTGGGCGAACCGGAGCATCAGGGGCTTGCCCCAGGCGGCCAGGGCTGCTCCCCACTGGCTGATGTAGGGGTCGAAATCCCCCGCGGCGACGCGGGCCAGCGCGTAGGCCGGCTGGGTCACCCCGTTGCCGGCGATCCAGGGCTCCCACGTCACGAGCGGAACCGCGCCGCGGTTCACCACGGCATCCAGTTCCCCAACCGGCGGGGCCTGGCCAAAGTCCTTGTAGGACAGGACAATGCCAGGACTTTCACCAACGAGGGCCGCGACGGCATCAAGCTCCGCCCCTGCCCCCGCGCCACCAGGGGTGGCGACGCCAAAGCGGAGGAAGGCCGTGCTGACTTTGGGGACGACGGCGAGGACTGTGAAAATCGCGGTGAGCGAACTCCCACCTACAGTCACTGTCAGTGGTGCCGGCCCCTGCGCCGTTGGGGCTATGGTGGCCTGTGCGCTGAACGCCCCGGATTTCGTGGTTTGAAAGGTCACGGTCATGGAGCCGCCGGTGACGCTTCCGGCCGATGACTTGGGAAACCCGGATCCGCTCAGAGCCACACTGGTCCCCGCAGGACCGGAAGCCGGCAGGAGGGTGACGGCAGGAGCGGGGGCGGCGGAGGCGGCCGTCGCACTGAGTCCGGCGCCTACGGCGGCAAGTCCGAATCCCAGCATGGCGCTGCGCCGCGTGAGGTGTTCCATGGGTCCCCTTTATCTTTGTGCGCACAATGATGTTCCGTGCGCACAAAGACGCCGTTGGCCAATAGTAACCAGCCGAAGGATCAAAAGGAGGGCCCGACGTGGCACAGGAAAGGGCCGTCTGATCAAGTCAGGCCTGTCGAACCCGCAGCAAATCGGGGGCGTATTCAACCTCCGGCAGCCCCGAAGTCCCGCGCATCGTGACACCCACGGCGTGCGACACCACGGCCCCCAGCCCGCCGTCGTCGGGCCCTTCTTCATTTTCCATCGCGGAGTCCCGGACCCGGCGCTGTTCGATGGAGCCGGTGCCACGGGCAATGATGTCTTCCACACCCTCCCGGGCCAGGGACAGCTCGTCCTGTTCAGCGAGCACCGGAGCGAGGTAGTCCACGAGGGAACGAACGACGTCGACGGCGTGCGCAGGCCGGAACGTGCCGAAGTCCAGCAACTCGCCGCTGAGGCCGCTGCTGCTCGCCTGCCAGGCCGCCATCCGCAGCAGCACGGTGGGGACCGGGGCCGGCTCTACACCCTGCTGCCACTCCCTGCTCGCCGACTCGACGAGGGCCCGGACCAGCACTGCGATCAGGGCCGCATCCTCCGCACGGAGGCACACATCGGCCACGCGGACCTCAACGGTGGGGTGGTTCCGGGACAGGCGGGCGTCGAAGTAGATCATGCCTTCGTCAAGCATCACACCGCTGTCCAGCAGCCGCGTCACCACCCGCCGGTATGCGGAATAGGTGCCGAAAATCGGGCTGGGACCGGACGTAGGCCAGCGGTTCCATGCCTGCGTGCGGTAACTCTCGAATCCTGAGGGCATCCCGTTCCAGAACGGTGAGTTGGCGCTCATCGCAGTCAGGACAGCAAGCTTGTCGCGGATCCTGTCCAACACGGCCACGCCCTCGTCCTTGGATTCGATTTTCGTGTGGACGTGGAAGCCGCATGTCAATTGTTCCTGCGCGGTCAGGCCAAATCGCTCCAGCATCCGCGCATAACGTGGGTCAGGGGTGGTGTGGCTCGCGGAACCGAACGGGGATGTGGCCAGCGCCGCCACCCGGGCCCCGTTCTTGCGGGCCGCCCGGTCCGCGAGCATACGGCCGGCCCGGATCTGCGGTAGCAGCTCTGCGTACTCAAGGCACGGCCGGGTCTGGGTCTCGATCTGCTCAAGTTTCAGCTCGGCGCTGAGGCCCATTTCCTCGGCGTCGTGCGCGGTTTTGTCCCGGGTCTCCGGCGCGTACTGGTTTGCCGGGGCGTCGTCGGCCGCCAGACGGTGCCCTGAAAGCAGGGCATCCGCCAAGGCCAGCGGCTGCCCTGTGTCCGGATCCACGATCAGGAGCTCTTCCTCGACGCCGAAAGTTCGCATGCTTATATTGTGCGCCAACCCGGCAAGCCCGTGGCAGCCCGGGTTGGCACGCTGCGCGGGGAAGGCTACACCGAACGCGCCGTCCGGAAACTCGCAACGGCGGGGCCAGCCAGCCTCGAAAGGGCGTGTGGGCCTTGCCCGACGCGGACCACGAGTTCCTCCAGGCCATCGTCAGCGATTCGCTCGTGACCTGGCATCCAGCGCATCCCACTAGCCTGCCGATAGCCAGCCTGAAGACACCGTCATCCACGGTTTGACGTGCCTGGTCAACAGCTTCGAATTCCACAGTTCCCGCGCGACCTGGCGGAAGGAGATGACCCGTGCCAATGTCGCACAGACCCGGGGTACGCCGTGCTGAGCTACGCCCCTGAACGGATTTGGAACAGTCCGGACAGGGTTTTGCAGCAGATCCTCGCCATGCTGCAACGTGGCCGGCCGCGCGGGTGACGGATTCTGCGGGTGACGGATTCCGCTCAGTCATTCGGCCAAGACCAACCCGCGTGACGGGGCTGCCACGGTCCGAACCCGGGCCGGCCCGAATGATGGTGCAGAATCCGCCGGCCCGGCCCCAGCCTTAGTCCTGGAAGTACTCCACCCTGGCGCCGATGGTGTTCAGCCGCTCGGCCAGGTCCTCGTAGCCTCGCTCGATCACGTAGATATTGCGCAGCTCCGACACACCCCGTGCGGCGAGCATGGCCAGCAGCAGGCAGGCGGCCGGGCGGAGGGCCGGCGGGCAGCCTATCTCGGCCGCGCGCCACTTGGTGGGGCCGTTGACGTAGATCCGGTGCGGGTCCAGCAGCTGCACCTGGGCGCCGAGCCTGTTGAGCTCCGTGAGGTAGATGGCGCGGTTCTCATAGACCCAGTCGTGGATCATGGTCTGGCCGTGGGCGTTGGCCGCGATGACTGCGAAGAACGGCAGGTTATCGATGTTCAGCCCGGGGAACGGCATGGGGTGGATTTTGTCCTCCGGAGCCCGCAGCTCGGACGGCTTGGTGGTCACATCCACCAGGCGGGTGCGGCCGTTGCACGCCATGTACTCCCCGGAGATCTCCAACTGCTGGCCCATCTGCTCCAGCGTGGCCAGTTCGATCTCCATAAACTCGATGGGGACGCGCCGGATGGTCACCTCCGAATTGGTGACAATGCCCGCGGTGATCAGGCTCATCGCCTCAATAGGATCCTCGGACGGGAAATACTCAATGTCGACGTCGACCAGCGGCTGCCCGGTGATCTTCAGTGTGGTGGTGCCAACGCCGTCGATCTGCACGCCGAGCATCTCCAGGTAGAAGCAGAGGTCCTGGACCATATAGTTGGGGCTGGCATTGCGGATCACGGTGGTGCCGCGGTGGTGGGCCGCAGCCATGATCGCGTTCTCGGTGACCGTATCCCCGCGCTCGGTCAACACAAAGGAGCGGTGCTGGTTATCCGGCGGCGGAGCCTGCACCGTGTAGAAACCGGTAGTGGCTTCCACCGCGAGCCCGAACTGGCGCAGGGCCTGCATGTGCGGCTCAACGGTGCGGGTGCCCAGGTCGCAGCCACCGGCATACGGGAGGCGGTACTCGGAGGACTCATCCAGAAGCGGGCCAAGCAGCATGATTACACTGCGGGTGCGGCGCGCGGCGTCCACATCCATGGCGGCAAGGTCCAGGACGGCGGGGCGGCGGAGCTGGAGGTCGGTGTCGTTGAGCCAGGTACATTCCACACCGATGCTGGTCAGGACCTCAACGATCCTGTTGACCTCTTCGATGCGGGCCAGACGGCGCAGCACTGTGGTGCCACGGTTGATCAGGCTGGCGCAGAGCAGGGCCACACCCGCGTTTTTGCTGCTGTTGACATCCACCGTCCCGGAAAGCGTGCGGCCGCCTTCGATCCGCAAGTGCGTCATCTGCGGTTTGCCCACCTTGACGATGCTGCGCTCGAAGATCGCCTCGAGCCGCTGGATCATCTTGAGGCTGAGGTTCTGCTTGCCCTGTTCCATCCGGGCGACGGCGCTCTGGCTGGTTCCCAGTGCGCTGGCGAGCTGGCCTTGGGTCCAGTTCTTTTCCATTCGGGCGTCTTTGAGCGCAGCGGCAATGTGCTCGGCAGTTTCCTGAATCATAGACAAAAAATATCACAGATGAGTTATTCGAGGCATACCGAACCCGCGAAAGGCGAGGGGATGGACCCAAATACCCGATTCATGCGATATTACTCACGCCGCTTTTGGCAGAACCGCGGCGGTGGCGGTGCGCCATCCCTACCGCCAGACGAAGTTCCAGGTCCCCATCCCGGCAGCGGCAGCCACAGCAGCAGCCGCAATCAGCACACCGCCGAGCACCACCCAAACGTCCAGCAGCGAATAGGTGGATTCCCGGGCCCAGGTGCGCCGGGCGGTGCCAAATCCGCGCGCTTCCATGGTGACGGCCAGCCGGGACGCACGGCGGATCGCCTGGACCAGCAACCCGAAGCTTTGCCCGAGAGTGGCCCGCAACCGTTGCAGCGGACTGCCGTGGGAACCCACACCGCGCGCCCGCCGGGCCATCCCAATGGTCTGCCACTCCTCGGCCAGAAGTCCCACCAGCCGCATCGCGGCCAGGGTGCCAAGCACAAACCGGTGCGGCAGCCGGGCCTTCTGCGCCAGCGCGTCGGCGAGGTCGGTGGGGTCCGTACACGTCATCAGCAGGATGGCCGGCAACGCAATCGCAAGTCCGCGCAGCATAAAACCGAGCCCCAGCTGGAGGGAACCTTCGCTGATGGACCAGATCCCGACGTCGAGCAGTACAGCGCCGCTGTCCGCCGCGACGATCGCCGTGCTCCAGCCGCCCACGGCAGCCGCGATGATGAGCGGCCAGCCGCGCTGCCACAGCAGGCGCAGGGTAAGTCCGGCGAGCGGGAAGACCGCCAACTCGGCCGCGAGCGCTACGGAGGCTGACACCCAGTCGATGGACAGCGCCAGCACCAGGGTGATGAGGAAGACGGCTCCGAACTTGGCCAGCGGGTTGGCGTGCGTCAACAGGGCGTGGTTGCCTCGGAGTGTGAGGGCATCCCTCATGCCGCACCTGCTTCCTGGCGGGCGCCGCCCCGCGACGCCGGGCCAAGGCGCAGTTCGGTGCCGCCCAGGACGGCACTGAACTCTTCGTCGTGGGTCACCGAAACCACTGACGTTCCGGCGTCGAGCAGCTCGGACAGGAAGGACGCGAGTTCGGACCATGTGTTGGCATCCTGGCCGAACGTGGGTTCGTCGAGCACTAGCACCCGCGGGTGGGCCGCAAGGACCGTGGCCACGGACAGCCGCCGCTTTTCACCGCCGGACAGCGTGTACGGGTTGGCGTCCACCAGGTGCGTCAGCCGCAGCCGTGCCAGGAGTTCCTCCACACGCTCTTCGCCAAAACCCAGGTGGCGCGGACCGAACATCAGCTCATCCAGCACACGACCCGTGACGAACTGGTGCTCGGGCTCCTGGAAGACCGTGCCGATGCGGGAAATCAATTGCTTGGCGCTCCACGTGAAGGGATCGATTCCGGCACCATCGGAAAGCTCGACGGCTGCAGACATCTTCCCCCTCACCGGCGCCAGGAGTCCGGCGAGGGTGAGCGCAAACGTGGACTTGCCGGCGCCGTTGGGGCCGGTGACGGTGAGTGCCTGGCCGGCGCGGACCTGGGCGGTGATCCCCGCTTGCACCGGCACCGGCGGAATGGTGCGGAAGCCGCGGCGCCGGGGCCGCTCGCGCGACACGGCAACGTCCTCGGCCGCCAGCAGCAGCTGGCCGCCGTCAGCCGAAGCACGCGCACGGGGGCGGGTGGCCGGAACATGGCCCGGCACCCAGACACCGGCCCCGATCAGCATGTCCCGCGCCTCGGCGAGCACCCGGTCCGGCGGGCCATCCAGCAGCACGCCCGAGCCCGGCTGCAGCACCACAATCCGGCCCACCAGGTCCTTCCAGACGGACACCCGGTGTTCCACCACCACCAGGGTGGCGCCGGTTTTGTCGAGGCAGCGGCCCACGGCGTCGCGGACTTCCAGGACACCGGCGGGATCGAGGTTGGCTGTCGGTTCGTCCAGCAGGATCAGCCCCGGCCGCATCGCGAGGATGCCGGCCAGGGCCAGCCGCTGCTTCTGGCCGCCGGACAGAGCCGACGTCGGGCGGTCCAGCGGGAGTCCGCCGCCGAAGCCGCCGGCACCGCCAGCTCCGCCCTGCGGGCGTCCGGCCCTGCGCAGCCCCACGTCATAGAGCGCCTCATGGACCCTCTTCCAGATCTCGTCCCGGGGAACGGCCAGGTTTTCGGCACCAAAGGCGACGTCGTCACCCAGCCTCGAGAGGACCACCTGCGTTTCCGGGTCCTGCTGCATGAGCCCGGCGCGGCCGCGCTGGCTGCGCGGCACCGCGCCGTCGATTAGCAGCGAACCGGTCTCGTCGGCATCGTCCCCTTCATCCCCGAGCACTCCGGCGAGGGCGTGCAGCAGCGTTGATTTGCCCGCACCGGAAGGGCCCAGCAGCAGCACCCGCTCGCCCGGCGCGATGTCCAGATCGAGCCCGCGGACGGCCGGCGCCATGCGGCCGGCGTGCCGCCAGCCCCAGCCACGGGCGGATACCGCGGCCGGGCGCACTCCGGAAGCACCGGCGTCGGAAACGGCCATCAGTGGAAAACGGGCTCCGAACCGGCCTTCCGGGAAGCGAAGGAGCCCAGCACCCCGGTTTTGGCCAGGCCGCGGGTGGCAATCCAGGACACGGCGCCGGCAATGACGGCACCCGAGATCGCGCAGAACAGAATGTAGGTGGCCTTGTCGCCGGCTTCATAGGCGATGTTCCAGCCCCACGGGAGGAAGGAATCGTTCAGGCCGCAGAACAGGCCGGCACCGGCACCGGCGAGCACGGCTGCCGGCAGGTTGAACTTCTTGTAGCCGAACGCGGCGAAAACGAGCTCCGCGCCGAGGCCCTGGAGGATGCCGGAGATCAGCACGGTGGTGCCGTACTGGGAACCCATCATGAGCTCACCGGTGGCGGCAACGGCCTCGCAGAAGAGCGCTGCGCCCGGTTTGCGGACGATGAGCATGCCCAGGACGGCCGGAATCATCCAGCCGCCGGCGATCAGGCCGGTGAGGGGCGGGTACGTGGCGTTCATCGGCGCGGACACCAGCGCCGCACCCTGGGACCAGGCCCAGAAAATGACACCGCCGGCGATGGCGATCAAAGCTGCCACCACGATGTCCACAACCCGCCAGCTATAGCTGGCTTTCTTCATGCCTACTGTTGTCATTTCTGCCTCCTGAGGTACAGGAGGGGAGAGTTCGCGGTTTCGGCACGGACTGCGCCGCCCGGATCCGGACACTCTGAGAAGCTCGACTCCCTTGCGCCGGTACTAACCGGATCAGGTTCGAGGGTCTGCGGCTGTCCGCACTCTCAGCGCCTATCCATCGGTTGCATTGCTGCAGTGCCCGACGGCGGCGCTCCCCTGTCGTAAATAAATCTGCCCTGATGGGCGTGATCCAGTTTACACCGCAGGCGCGGTAGATTGTGGGCCACGGCTGCCGACTTCCCACATGTGACCGTATTCGATCCCGACTCCAGCGACAGCCAGCCGCAGTGCTCGCTCGAAGCGCTGATAGCAAGGACCGACGCCGAGGTCAGCGAGCTGCAGTTCCCGCATTTCACGAAGGACGAATCCCTCCACCTGGGGCTGCTGCTGAAATGCCCTCAATGCTGGTGGGCCTGGGCAAGAGCCGGGCGGCTCAAGTGCCGGCCCCCGGTCCGATGACGTTAGGCTAATGACAATCCCCGATAGCCCATAAGGAGTTCAACGAATGAACCTGCTCATCAAGCTGCTCGGCACCGCAATCAGCCTCGGCGCCGGGTTTGTCGGTACCAAGCTAGTCAACACCGTGTGGGAAAAGTCCACCGGCCGCAAGGTCCCCACCGGCAAGGACGAAGACACCCCCACGAGCCTGCGCTCGGCGCTGACGTTCGCGCTTATTTCAGCCTCGGTCAGCACCATCATCCAGGTGCTCGCCAACCGCGGCACGCAGCGGGCCATCACCAGGTTCGCTAAGAGCCAGGACGTCGTCTAGCGAGTTTTGTCCAGCTAATGGCCCCTGGGCAGTCCTGAAGCCAAATTATCTGGACAAAAACTCTCAGCCGCCGCCGGACGCTTCTTCACGTGCTGACTGCTCACGGGAGGACTGCGCCGCCTTCTGCACCACGGCGTCGAGGTCATCAGAGCTGAGCAGTTCTCGGTGCAGGTGTTTGGTGCGGTAGCCGGATCGGCCCACCATGTGCGCGGACACCGGCACGGTCAGCAGCTGGAAGATCCACGCCACCAGCAGCACCGGCCACACCCACCACGTCCGCATCTGCAGGCCGATGGCCGCCAGCAGCAGGAAGAGCCCGAGCACCTGCGGCTTGGTGGCCGCGTGCATCCGGCTCAGCAGGTCGGGGAAGCGCAGCAGGCCGATGGCGGCGGCGAGGGACATCAGGGCGCCCACCACCAGGAACACCGCCGTCACGGCATCGATGACGTTATCCACCACGCTCGCTTCAGGACTCATGGGTTTGCTCCCGCCGGTCGGCCACGAAACGGGCAACAGTCACCGAGCCGATGAAGCCGACAACGGAAAGCGCCACCAGCAGCATCAGGTTGTTCAGGTGCTTGTTGACGGCCATGTCGATGCACAGCGCGGCGCCGAGGATGGCGAGCAGGACGTCTGAGGCCAGCACCCGGTCCAGCAGCGAAGGGCCGCGGGCAATCCGGATGATGGCGCCGGCCGCTGCCAGCGAAAGAATGACTGCCGTGACGGCCAGGACGGTCTGCATCATGCTGCGGCCTCCTGCCGGACGATTTCAAGTTCTTCCGTGGTCCCCATGATTTTGATCAGGCGCGCTTCAATGGAGCGGACTTCCCTCCGCAGGTCCGCCACGTCCTCCGGGGCGCTGATGTTCAGCGCGTGCAGGTAGAGGGTGGACGTTGAACGGTCCACCTCCACCACCAGGGAGCCCGGGATCAGCGATATCACGTGCCCCACGATTGTTACCATCAGGTCCTGGTGGCTCCGCAGCGGGACAGCGACGACGGCGTTGATCACCTGGGGGCCGCGAATGGCCGCCAGGTACATCACCTCGATGCTCGCTGCCGCCACCCGCCACAGGAACAGCAGGGCAAACGGTACCGCGTGCAGGATGTTGAAGCGGCCGCTTAGTTCCACCGGCGGCAGGTAGAACATGCGGGCCACCAGCACGGACAGCAGGGCGCCGAAGAGCAGGTTACCGGGGCTGAAGTCCTGCCACAGCGCTCCCCATACGAGCACCAGCCAGACCAGCAGCGGGAGCTCCTGGCGCAGGGAAATCCGCCG
The DNA here is from genome assembly GCF_040547265.1 of Arthrobacter sp. UYCo732. Classification (NCBI taxonomy): domain Bacteria; kingdom Bacillati; phylum Actinomycetota; class Actinomycetes; order Micrococcales; family Micrococcaceae; genus Arthrobacter; species Arthrobacter sp. UYCo732. The sequence goes on from NZ_JBEPPJ010000005.1 coordinate 139,388, forward strand.
GCGGCTCATTTGCCGCCTCCGGACTTCAGCGCCAGCTGGGGAACTTCGGTGTCCTCACCCAGCACGGCCTGGATGTAGGAGGACCTTTCCAGCATTTCCTGGGCTGCCTGGCCCGAGACCCGGAACAGCGGCCCGGCGAAGACTGTGAGGGCCACGCCAAGGACCACCAGGCCGAGGGTTGAGCCCACCATCGTCCGGGGCAGCAGCGTGACGTTGGTGCGCCCTGCCCGCTGGCCGGTGTCCGAATTTTCCGGCGAAGCCAGCAGGACGGGGTCAGGGTGTTCGGCGTCGGACGGCTTGCGCCAGAAAGCACGGTTCCAGACCCTTGCGACGGCCAGGAGCGTCAGCAGGCTGGTGAGTACCCCGCCGATCACCAGGGCGTAGGCCAGGGGTGTGCCCAGCTCGATGCCGGCCTGGATCAGCCCCACCTTCCCCAGGAACCCGGAGAACGGCGGGATGCCGGCCAGGTTCATGGCGGGCACAAAGAACAGCAGGGCCAGCACCGGCGACAACTTGGCCAGGCCGGCCACCCTGTCCATCGAGGAACTGCCGCCGCGGCGTTCGATCAGTCCGGTGACCAGGAAGAGGCTGGTCTGGACGGTGATGTGGTGGGCCACGTAGAACACGGCGGCGCCCAGCCCGGCCACCGAAGACATCGCCAGGCCGAACACCATGTAGCCGATGTGGCTGACCAGGGTGAAGGACAGCAGACGTTTGATGTCGCTCTGGGCCAGGGCACCAAGGATGCCCACCACCATGGTCAGCAACGCCGCCACCATCAGTGGAGTGTTGAGGCTGTCGCCGGGGAACAGCAGGGTTTCGGTACGCACCATCGCATAGACACCCACCTTGGTCAGCAGCCCGGCGAACACGGCCGTGACCGGCGCCGGCGCGGTGGGATAGGAGTCAGGCAGCCAGAACGACAACGGGAACACGGCCGCCTTGATGCCAAAAGCCACCAGGAGCATCACGTGCAGCAGGGTCTGGGTACCCTCGTCCAGGTCCGCGAGTTTGATGGCGAGGTCGGCCATGTTCACTGTTCCGGTGGCGCCGTAAACCATGGCGATGGAAATCAGGAACAGCACCGAGGACACCACGGAGACCACCACGTAGGTGACGCCGGCGCGGATGCGGGGGCCGGTCCCGCCCAGTGTCATCAGGACGTAGCTTGCCGTCAGGAGGATCTCAAAACCGACATAGAGGTTGAAAAGATCCCCGGAAAGGAACGCGTTGGACACCCCGGCCACGAGAATCAGGAACGTGGGGTGGAAGATGGACACCGGGGCGTCCTCGTCACCGTCGGCCATGCCTTGCCCAGTGGCGTAAATCAGCACCGCGAGGCTCACGGCGGATGACACCACGAGCATCAGCGACGAGAACTGGTCCACCACCATCACGATGCCCCACGGCGGCAGCCAGCCGCCGATGTCCACAGCGGCGGTTCCGCCGTCCCACACCGACGCCAGCAGGAAACACTCCAGCAGGAGCGTCAGGGACAGCACAGTGATGCTCACCGCGCGCTGGGCGCGGGAATGCCGGATCAGCAGGAACGCCAGGGCGGCGCCGAGGATGGGAAGTACGACGGCGAGCGGTGCAAAGCTTGCGATGTTCACTTCACACCTCCTTCGGGGCCAGGGGGCACGTTCCGCGACCCGGGTTGCTCTTCGGCGGCGGCATCCACGGCCGGGATCGTCCGGGAGCCAACCATGACGTGGTCCCCGGTTTCGGCGTGGTCGGAGATGGTGCTGCCGTCGCCGCCAAGCATGGTCAGGGGAAACTCGGACGTCTCGGCCGGGATCGCGGCGTCGTCCTCGGCATCGAACCTGGGCGTCGCGGCGACGCGGCGGTCCTCGATGTCGTCCTGGATCTCGTCCTGGCGGGCCAGGACCCAGGTGCGGTAAATGATGCTGAGCATAAATGCGGTCACCGCAAACGAGATCACAATCGAGGTCAGGATCAGGGCCTGCGGCAGGGGGTCGGCGTATTCGCTGTCTCCGGTGTCCTTGTCATAGAACGGCGCCAGCCCGGCATAGCCGCCGGTGGCCAGGATCAGCAGGTTGGTGGCGTTCGCCAGGAGCATCAGCCCCAGCAGCACGCGGGTGAGGCTGCGTTCGAGGATCAGGTAGATGCCGCACGCATACAGGGCACCCATCACAATCAGCAGGGTCAGGTTGACGCTCATCCTTGGCCCTTCGCTGTGGTTTCGCTGGACATGACCTCGGGCTCGTGCCCCTCGCCGGGACTGGTGCCGGGACCGGCGCCGGTCAGAACGCCTTGGGCAAGGGCGGCTTCGTCGGCCGAGCCTTCTTCGGCCGGCGCCGCTGCCAGTTCTTCAAAATGTTCGTCGATCTCGGAGCCCAGGCTGCGCAGTACGTCCAGGACCAGGCCCACCACCACGATGTAGACGCCGATATCGAAGATGGTCGAGGTGACGAACTTGATGTCGCCGAAGACCGGCAGCCAGATTTCAATGATGGCGGTCTGGAACACCTGCCCGCCCAGCAGCAGCGGCACCACACCCGACGCTGCCGCCGTCGCGAGCCCGATGCCCAGCAGGGTACCGGCGCCCACGGGAGTGGCCTCCCGCAGTTCAAAGCGGCCGCCCGCGAGGTACCGGATGGCAAGGGCAAGGCCTGCTGTCAGGCCGCCGGCGAATCCGCCGCCGGGCAGGTTGTGCCCGGCCAGGAGGAGGTAGAGGGAGAAGATGATCAGGGAGTGGAAAATCAGCCGCGTCACCACTTCAAAGATGATGGAACGCCGCTCAGGGGCCAGGGTCCGGCCTGCGACGATCCAGGCGTCCCGGGCCGAGGAAGCGAACTTCCGGCTGATGGTCAGCGCAGCGGCTTCCCGCGACCCTGGAGCCACTGCTGCCTGCCGTCCTACGCTGCCCTCGGCAACGGTGGATGACACCCTGAGCCGGTCGCCGCGGCCGCGGACGAAGATGAGGCTGGCCACACCGGTGGCGGCGAGGGCGAGGACGGAAATTTCCCCGAAGGTATCCCATGCCCGGATGTCCACCAGGGTCACGTTGACGATGTTGAGTCCGCCGCCGCCTTCATACGCGAGGCGCGGGAACTCCAGGGACACCGGGACGGCCACCCTGGCCCCCAGGGAGTAGATGGCGGCAAAAACCATGGTGACGCCGAAAGCCGCTCCGATGATCACGCGGTACCTGCCCCCGGTCCGGTCGCGGAGTTCGGCCGGGAGGCTGCGCATGGCCAGGACAAAGGCCACCAGGATGATGGTCTCCACCAGCATCTGCGTCAGAGCCAGGTCCGGAGCGCCCTGGAGCGCGAACATCAGGGCGATCCCGTAGCCGGTCACGGACACCATCAGCACGGCGAGGAACCGCCTGTTGGCCTTGACCGCGGCAAGCGCCCCGATCACAATTGCCGCGCCTACTACCGGCTGGAGCGGTGAGAAGGGGTCAGTGAAGTACAGGTCAGTCGGGAGCGGCTTTCCCGCCACCAGCATGGCGGTCAGCGGCAGGGCGAACGCCATGCTGAGGATGACGGCGAGGTAGAAGTACAGGGAGCCGCGCTGGGTGCGGCCGGTGATCCAGACCGCGGCGTCGTCCAGGGCGCCGATGCTGAGCTGATAGATGCGGTCGCCGTCGATCCAGCCGGGAACCCGGGACTGCGCGCGCGCCACGAGGGTTCGGCCGAAGTGCATGGCCAGCCCCAGCGCGAATGTGAGGGCCGTTAGCGCAAGGGCCGGGGTGAATCCATGCCACAGCGCGAGGTGCCCAGCCTGCTCGGCCGGTGTGCCGGCGTCGGCCGAGGTAGAGGCAAAGAGCGCCGCGTAGGGCTGGATCCACGTGTCCACGGGCGCCGGCCACAGGCCGTAAACAATACTGAGGAGGCTCAGCAGCGCCGGTGCCGCCAGGAAGGAGGGCTTGACTGCCTTGAACGGTGTGGGCTCGACGCCGGGTTTGACGGCGAACGCCCCCCACATAAAGCGAGCGCTGTAGGCGAAGGTCAGGATGGAGCCCAGAACGATGCCTACGAGCACCACCATGCTCCAGGAATCCCCTTCCGAGCCATGGTGGACAAAGGCCTCCAGGACGGATTCCTTGGCCACAAAACCTGCCAGCAGCGGGACACCGGCCATCGACGCGGCACCGATGCCGGCCACGACGCCGAGCCCACGCGACGAGCGGAAGACGCCGGACAGCTGCCGGACGTCACGGGTTCCGGACTGGTGGTCAATGATGCCCACCACCAGGAAGAGGGTGGCCTTGAACAGCCCGTGGGCCAGGAGCATCGCCAGGCCGGCGAGGGCCGCCTCCGACGTTCCGAGCCCCACCACCATGGTCAGGAAGCCCAACTGGCTGACCGTTCCGTAGGCCAGGATGAGTTTGATGTCCGTCTGGCGGAGCGCCCGGTAGCCGCCCACCAGCATGGTGGCAAGGCCCAGCCCCAGCACAATGGACTGCCAATACGCGGTGTGGGAAAATCCCGGCGCAAGCCTGGCGACCAGATAGATCCCGGCCTTCACCATCGCCGCGGCGTGCAGGTAGGCGCTGACCGGGGTGGGCGCCGCCATGGCGCCCGGCAGCCAGAAGTGGAAGGGAACCAGCGCGGACTTGCTGATGGCACCCACGAGGATCAGTACGACGGCGGCGGCGACAATCCCGCTGGTGGATCCGGTGATGAGGGTGGGAGCCTGAGCCAGGATTGCCGAGATACGGTACGTTCCGGCGCTGTGGCCCAGCATGATCAGGCCTACCAGCATGGCCAGCCCGCCGGCGGTAGTGACCATCAGGGCCTGCAGCGCGGAGCGCCTGGCCGCCAGCCTGGTGCGGGCAAAGCCGATCAGCAGGTAGGACAGGACGGTGGTGAGTTCCCAGAAGATGAACAGCAGAAGAAGGTCATCCGCCACCACCAGTCCGAACATTGCCCCGGCGAAGGCCAACAACTGGGCCCCGAAGCCGCCAAGATCCTGATCGTTCTTGCTGAAGTACCGCGCACAGTAGACCAGCACCAGCGCGCCCACGCCGAGAACCAGTAAGGACATCACCCAAGCCAGGGGATCCAGCCGGAACGCAAATTCCAGTTCCAGCCCGGGAATCCACGGGACGACTTCCGAAACGGCCCCGGAATCTGAGTACACAGCGCTGTACTGGAACAGCAGCCAGACAAAAGACGCAGCCGGCACCGCCGCCAGTGCGTAGAACGCGTTGCGGCCCCAGGCTCTGAACAGGAAGGGCGCCACAGCAGCCACCGTAAAGTGCACGGCAAGGACTGTGATCACTGTTATCTCCGCAACGTCAGGGATTCGATTGTCAAAAGTTAGGGCAGGCGGTCAGTGGTTAGGTTCGGTGGTGGCCAGTTTATCAAGTCGCTTCGGCCATTTTCCCCGCGCAGGAGCGCAGGCGGCTCGATTTTGCCGAGTGTCCGGCGTACTATGCCCGCCCTGTTCGCCACGGGCGGATACCATTCAGGCTATGAACACCGCCAGCGCTCCTCCTGGGGCCACGCAGCCGTCATCGGAACTCGCGTCCGGAAACCAGGCCACCGGGAGGGGCCGCGTGCTCGCCTGGGCCGCCTGGGATTGGGGATCTGCGGCCTTCAACGCGGTCATGACCACGTTCGTGTTTACCGTCTACCTCACCTCCAACGCCTTCGGCGGCGAAGACCAGGCGTCGGCCATCCTCGGCGGTGCCCTGGCCATCGCCGGTCTCGCCATCGCGCTGCTGGCTCCCGTGACGGGTCAGCGCTCGGACAACGGCGGGCGCCGCAAGCTGTGGCTGGGGGTCAACACGGCCGCGGTCGCCGTCCTGACCGGGCTGTGTTTCTTTGTGTTCCCCCGCCCTGAGTTCCTGCTCCTGGGCGTCTCCTTGATTGCGCTGGGGAACGTGTTCTTCGAGTTCGCGGGCGTCAACTACAACGCCATGCTCACCCAGATCTCCACGCCGGGAAACATCGGCAAGGTCAGTGGACTTGGCTGGGGCATGGGCTACCTCGGCGGCATCGTGGCCCTGCTGATTGTGTTGCAGCTCTTTGTGCAGCCAAGCTTTGACTGGTTCGGGGCGTCCACCGAGGACAGCCTCAACATCCGGCTCGTTGCGGTGTTCTCCGCGCTGTGGTTCTTCGTCTTCGCCCTGCCCGTCCTGTTCGCGGTTCCGGAACTTCCGCGGCCGGCGCGGGCCAGGCCGCTGGGATTCCTGGCCTCCTACGGCCTGCTTTTCCGCCGGATCAAGGCCATCTACGCCACCAGCCCGCACACCATCTACTTCCTCGTCGCCAGTGCCGTTTTCCGCGACGGCCTCGCGGCAGTCTTTACGTTCGGCGGGATCATCGCCGCCGGCACGTTCGGCTTCGAGCTGTCCCAGGTCATTTTCTTCGCCATCTTCGGTAACGTGGTGGCGGCCGTGGGCGCCATCATCGGCGGCTTCCTGGATGACCGGGTGGGCCCCAAGGCGGTCATCATGGGCTCCCTCGTGGGGCTGTTGATCGCCGGCACCATGATCCTGGTCCTCGGAAACGGCAATTACGTCTTCTTCGGAACAGCATGGGCCGGCAGCACCACCTTCTGGGTGTTCGGCCTGTTCCTCTGCCTCTTCGTGGGCCCGGCCCAGTCCTCGTCCCGGGCCTATCTGGCCCGGCTGGCACCCAGCGGCGAGACCGGCGAACTCTTTGGACTGTACGCCACCACCGGCCGCGCCGTCAGTTTCCTGGCCCCTGCCCTGTTTACGCTGTGCATCACGCTGGCCACTCCCCTGGTTGCACCCGGCGAGGCCCAGCGCTGGGGAATTCTGGGCATCATGGTGGTCCTCCTGGCCGGGCTGTTGGTCCTGCTGCCGGTGAAGCCGCCGAACAAGACCTCCATCGCCCTGGTCCCCGCATCGTAGACGTGACCGGGCAACCGGCCACTAACACTGCGTCCTGGCACCCCCACGGTCGCCTGCATTCGGCACGAGTCCGCGCTGCATCCGGCCCGAGTCCTCGACCGGCGTGCGGCAGCCCGAAACCGGCCTGCGGAGACTAGGCTGGACGTATGAACGTGGACGAGACGGACCTCCCCGGCCTGGGCCGCCGGAAGGATTTCATGACAGCTTCCGGCCGCCGCATTGGCGTTGTGGAGCTGCGGGAAGGCCAGACGGAACTTATCGTTTCCACTTGGGACGATCCCGATACCTGCCAGGCTTCCATTCCCCTGACGGCGGACGAAGCAGCAACCTTGGGCAACCTCCTCGGCGGGCGGCATCTGGCCATGAAACTGACGGAGGAGCACCGGGATGTGCCCGGCATCGTGACCCGGCAGTTCTCCATTGCCCCGGATTCCCCGTTCCAGAACCAGCCCATGGGGAAGGCGTGCATCCGCACCCGCTGCGGTGTCTCGATTGTGGCGATCATGCGGGAAGGCGAGGTGCTCCCGTCGCCGGGACCCGACGTCGTACTTCATTCAGGTGACCTGCTCGTTGCAGTGGGAACGCAAGAAGGCCTCGATTCGGCGGCCGATATCCTCCGCAACGGCTGAGCGCCATGGACCCGCTGGCCCTGACCCTCATCGAACTGGGGGCCGTTGTGTTCTGCCTTGGCCTGTTGGCCAGGCTGGCCGGACGGATCGGAATGTCACCCATCCCGCTGTACCTCGTGGGCGGTCTCGCCTTCCGTGCGGGCGGTATGGTCAAGCTCGAAGGTATGCAGGAATTCGCACATCTCTCCGGGGAGATCGGCGTGATCCTGCTGCTGCTTATGCTCGGGTTGGAATATACGGCTGCCGAGCTTTTCACCGGTCTGCGCAGGTCCTGGCAGGCCGGTGTTCTTGATCTGGTGCTGAACTTTATCCCAGGGGCCGGGCTGGCGCTCCTGCTTGGCTGGGGTGGGGTGGGCGCCATGGTCATGGGCGGCGTCACCTATATTTCGTCCTCGGGGATCGCCGCCAAGGTCATCAGGGACCTTGGCCGGATCGGTAACCGCGAGACCCCCGCCGTGCTGTCCATTCTGGTGTTCGAGGACCTGGCCATGGCCGTGTACCTGCCGATCCTCACAGCCACCCTGGCCGGCGTGAGCTTCCTGGGCGGGCTGAGCACCGTGGGCATATCCCTGGCGGTGGTCACGCTGGTCCTCATTGTTGCGCTCCGGCACGGCCACCATGTGTCCAGGGCGGTGCACAGCGAAAACTCCGAAGTGTTCCTACTCAACCTGCTCGGTGCCGCCCTGTTGGTTGCCGGCGTGGCGTCGGCCATGCAGGTTTCGGCGGCGGTAGGCGCGTTTATGCTTGGCATCGCCATCTCAGGCGCCACAGCCCACAACGCCACCCGGATCCTGGAGCCGCTGCGGGATCTGTTTGCTGCCATCTTCTTTGTGGCCTTCGGACTCAACATGGACCCGTCGTCCATCCCGCCCGTGCTCGGCTGGGCGCTGGTGCTGGCGGTCATCACCGCCGCCACCAAAATGGTCACTGGCATCTGGGCCGCCAAGCGGGCAGGGATCGCGCGTCCTGGACGTTTCCGTGCCGGTGCGGCGCTTATTGCCCGCGGCGAGTTCTCCATCGTCATCGCTGGCCTGGCAGTGGCCTCCGGCGTGGTCCCGTACGAACTCGCTGCCCTGGCTACCGCCTACGTCCTGCTCATGGCCATCATCGGTCCGCTGGCCGCCCGGTACGTGGAGCCCGTGCTCAAAGCGTTCCGGCCGCGCGCCCAGGAACCGGCCCGCGCCTAGAACACCTCATCGAGGGTGAGAGCTCGAACAGCCCGCCCCGAAACTTCGCCTAAATCTCCGTGCGGTGGAAGTTCAGATGGCTGCGGCTGGCGGTGGGGCCACGCTGGCCCTGGTAGCGGTTGCCGTAGTCGCCCGAGCCGTAGGGGTGTTCGGCGGCCGAGGTCAGCCGGAAGAAGCACAGCTGGCCAATCTTCATGCCCGGCCAGAGCTTGATGGGCAGGGTGGCCATGTTCGAGAGTTCCAGCGTGACGTGCCCGGAAAAGCCTGGATCGATGAACCCGGCTGTGGAGTGCGTCAGCAGGCCCAGCCGCCCCAGCGATGACTTGCCCTCCAGACGGGCAGCGATGTCGTCCGGCAGGGTGACGCTCTCGTAGGTGGAGCCGAGTACAAACTCGCCGGGGTGCAGGATGAAAGGCTCGCCGCGCTCCACCTCCACCAGGCGGGTCAGCTCGGGCTGCTCTTCGGCGGGGTCGATGTGGGCGTACTTGTGGTTGTCGAAAAGCCGGAAAAACCGGTCGATCCGCACGTCCACCGACGACGGTTGGACCATCGCGGAATCGTAGGGTTCAAGGACGATCCGTTGGGAGTCTATTTCGGCACGAATATCGCGGTCACTGATCAGCACGCCTCCCAAATTACTATGCGTTGTCCATAGCGCACATTTTGCGTTGTTGCTGTCACCTACTGGGGCTAATGTTGCCTCAGGATGTCAGCCGCCGGAGGTCTCCCGGTTGGTACAACTGAACTGAACTGATCTGGGGTTGGTTTGAAAAACTTTGCGGCGCCTGCCGTTGTGGCAATGTTGTGCGCTCTCGCCCTTGTCTCCCCGGCCGCCGGCCTGTATTCCAGCCCGCCTGGGCACGAGCCGTCAGTCGAGGCAGCGAGCGCCACAGGCCCACGAAACGTGACCCTCGGCCCCGCAGGAACCGCGGACACCGACGGCGCACGCAAAGCGGACACCGGCACCAGGTCTCCACTCGCCCCGGCGGTGGAACCGGCGATTACCCCGGCATCGCCCGCCGGGGGACAAAATTCGCCAGCCACAGCAGCAGTGCCACAGGCGGCAACCGAGGCTCTACCTGCCACAGTCTCCTCCGGACCACTCGCACCCGAAGTCCCTTCCGTGCCGCCGCTGTGGGCGCCCGAGGACGAGCTGGCGCAGCACAAATCCACGGTTTCCGCCCCGCCTACACTCGCAACGGAATCCCTCGCCGCCGAATCACTTCGCACCGAAGCGCTGGTCCCGGACAACAACGCCGCCGCCATCCTGACCGTGTTCACCAAAATAAACGAATACCGGGTGGCCAATGGCCTGGCGCCAGTCAAGTACAACCCCACAGTGGCGGGCCTGGCCCAGGATTGGTCCGACAACATCGCCTCCCGCGAAGTCATTGAGCACCGTGCCAGTTTCTGGACCGACCCCCGAGCCATGAGCCCAAGCAGCGCAGGCGAGGTCATCGCCATCCGCACGGACCGCAACGCCGCGCTGTTGGTGGAGTGGTGGAAGAGCTCCCCCGGCCACAACGCCATGTTGCTCGACCCGCGCTTCAACGTCATGGGCGCCGGAATCTCCTATACGAACAGTCTGTACACCATTTGGGGAGTCGTAAACTTCTTCGGCTACACCACCCTCCCGGCCGGCACCGTGAATTCCCCCGGGGGCAGCGCCTCCAACGGCAATGCCTTCCCAGCTAAAGCCCCCACCGTGTGCGATCCCGCGGTCAAACACATGCCGCCCACACAGAACCTGGCCAGCGCCGCGATCACCAGCGCTGCCGACCTGGTGACCATCAATTCCTCAGGCCAACTCCTCAACCGCCCCTCCGCCGGGAACAGAACCTTTGGGGCAGCCAAGGTCATCGGTTCCGGCTTCGGATCGGCCAAGGAAGTCTTTACCCCGGACTGGGACCGCGACGGCGTCTATGACCTTCTGACCCAGTGGAATGACGGCCGCCTGACGCTCCATCCGGGGCTGGTTGGTGGAGGTTTTGGCACCGCAGTGACTCTCGGCCAGTCCGGCTGGGCCAGCATGACACTCGCCGTCGGCGGCTGGTGCGCCAACAACCGGCTCCCGCAGCTGGTCGCCCTGGACACCGCCGGCAACCTCTACCTTTACCCGAACAAGGGCGCCGGGGATTTGGCGGCCCGCGAGACCGTGGCCACCGGTGTTTCCGCCAGCCGTCTGAGCATGGTGGACTACGACGCCGACGGGTTCCAGGACCTCCTGGCCATAAAGTCCGACGGCGGCGTGCTGCTTTACCGGGGAGCAGGCACCCTGGCGCCCCGCGCCGAAGCCCGGCCCACCGTAGCCATCGGCTGGACGGACGTGACCGGGATCAGCCCCCTGCGCGATGTCACGGCCCTTAACTCGACTGGAGTGGCATTGCGCCGCGCCAATGACGTGGTGCAGTACTGGGACCTGAGCGGCGGAACCCTTGCGGCGGCGTCGAACGTCACTGGAAGCTGGGCGGGCCAGCGGCTGGCGCAATAGCGGCGCCGGGGCATTGAACCCGGAAAACCTACGCGGCCGAGCGAATGGCCAGCACGTCCTTAAGTCGCTCCAGCTGGGCCACTTCGGCCTTCATGCCGCGCTGGACGCCGGTATTCATGAGTCCGAGAAGGCCCTTGGGCTGATAGTCGAGGGCGAACCGGACGCGGGTTCCCGCCGGTTCCGTGCTGAGGTAATACCCGCCGGAGGGCCGTGTCTGGCCGGCAATAACCTGGAACCCGAGTTCTGCACCGGGCCTGGCCTCGGTGATTTCGAAGTCGGCTGCGACTGTGAGGCCGGCCCGGCCCACCACCGTCTGCCGGTACACTGCGCCCTTGGTCCCGGCGGTGCCCGATGCCAGGCTGATGGTGCGGATGCCCGGGCGCCACTGCGGCAGGTTCATGCCGTCCGCTAAAAAGGTGTACACGTCCATGGCATCACTCGGAATGAGTACCTCGTGTTCTGCAAATGCCATGGGGAATCCTTCGGTTAGCGTCAGGCGAGCGGTGGTAGCCCGCCTCACCCCCATGACACCGCAGCTAACGCGTTCACCGTAGCCAGTGGTTTTGTCCCGCGCCTAGCCACGGACGGGGCCGTTATTGAAGAGTTACTGGATGACGCCGCGCGGCGGGATTTGAGCAGACACGGCCCGCACCGTGGGCACTGTTGCCAGCGCGGGCGCGCATCTGCGCTAAGCTAAGTTTTGCCCCGCGCAGATGGGGGCCACGCGGCTGTAGCTCAATGGTAGAGCGCTAGCTTCCCAAGCTTGATACGCGGGTTCGATTCCCGTCAGCCGCTCCACTTTCCTGAACCGCCGCCCGGCGTTTCCCAGCCGCTCTTGGCCTTCCTCACCCCTCGCTCCACGGCCTTCTTCAGCGCCGCCAGCCGGGCCGCTTCCTGCTTCCGGTAGGCGCCCTCCCTGCCCGCAGAAACGTCCGGCCGAGCCCCTTGGGAACGTACTGCGCGCTTAGACTCAGCCGCGTGCTGTCCGCCACGGGTACACCACGCAGGTGCAGGTGATGGTTTCCGTGCGGCTGTCGTGTGTTTCGGTCCAGGCGCGGTCCGGTACTTGATCTTTGAAAGTCACCTGCGCGCCGTCCTGCCCGGGAACAGCAGCGCGTGCCTCCGCATCCATACACCCACCTCGCCCGTTAGGTGCCCACGTGTATCGTCAGCAGTCAGGAACCTCTTCGGTTCCGCTACAGGAGCAATCATGGCTGACAAGTCCCCGCGTCAAGCAGCATCCAAAAAAGCCGGCAAATCCATCAAGGAAAAGCGCGCCGAGAAGCGCGCAGCCGCAGCGCCCGCCTCCTCCCTGGACAGCACGTCCAAAACCGCTAAAAAGAAGTGAGTGGCCAACAGAGCCAGCTGACTCTGGGCGTACTGGCATCAACCCGCAAGCCGGACGAACGCCGCCTCCCCATCCACCCCCTGCACTTCGAACGCATCGCCCCTGAACTGCGCCAGAGCATCATCCTTGAGCAGGGCTACGGCGAGCGCTTCGGCGTCTCGGACGAGCACCTCTCCACCCTCGTCGGCACTATAGCAACCAAGGAAGCGCTGCTGGCGGAGGCCGACGTCGTGCTCCTGCCGAAACCGCAGCCGGAAGACCTTGCCGAACTGCGCGACGGCCAGGTCCTCTGGGGCTGGCCGCACTGCGTCCAGGACCGCGCCATCACCCAGCTCGCCATCGACAAAAAGCTCACGCTTATTGCCTTCGAGGCCATGAACCACTGGGCCAGCGACGGCGGTTTTGGCTTGCACGTATTCCACAAGAACAATGAGCTGGCCGGGTACTGTTCGGTGCTGCACGCCCTCTCGCTGACAGGTTCAACCGGTGACTACGGGCGTCGCCTCAGCGCCGTGGTGATCGGTTTCGGGGCTACTGCCCGCGGCGCCGTGACGGCTCTGAACGCGCACGGCATCCATGACGTCCAGGTGCTGACCAACCGCGGAGTCGCCGCGGTGGGCGCCCCGATCCATTCGGTCAACATCGTGCAGTTTGATCACGACGACGAGGCCCCCTTCCTGAGCCAGGTCATCACCGAGCGGGGCCGGGTTCCGTTGGCGCCGTTCCTGGCCGAAAGCGACATTGTGGTCAACTGCACCCTGCAGGATCCGAACAATCCGCTGACGTACCTGTGGGCCGAGGACCTGGCAGCGTTCAACCCCGGGAGCCTGATCGTCGACGTTTCGTGCGATGAGGGCATGGGCTTCAGCTGGGCGCGTTCCACCACGTTCGCCGAGCCGATATTCGCCATTGGCGACCATATTAACTACTACGCGGTGGACCACAGCCCGTCCTATCTCTGGAATTCGTCCACGTGGGAAATCAGCCAGGCCCTGCTGCCGTTCCTCGAGACGGTCACGGGCGGGCCGGAAGCCTGGGACGCGAACGAAACCATCGCCCGGGCCATCGAGATCCGCGGCGGACTGGTCCTCAACAAGGATGTGCTGGAGTTCCAGCACAGGCAGCCGGAGTACCCGCACCTGCCCGCCTAGGCTTTCACGCCGCCGGGCCATTGACGGACCTGGCGGACACTCAAGAAAACCACCTGACCACACCATATTTACTCAAAACCATTGAAGAAAAACCCAGCCTCCTTTATGCTGGTTTTTCCATGGGGTCAAGCAGAGGCCGGTTCAACACTACGAGTGCGCCCCGCAGCCCATGGAGGGCAGCGCTCGGGATAGGCAGCCAATGACGACAGCCGGGAACACCCATCACCACACAGCATTTGCTCCCCGACATAACACCGTGCGCCCGCTGGTTACGCATCATGCCAGCTTTGGCTCCGGCATCACCCACGCCGCCGAATACGTAGGTAAGCCAACCTGCGAAAAGTGCGGCACGGACGAATTTATCTACCTTGAGTCATATGTTCCCCCGGTTTACCGGCGTGACGGGGCGGTCAGGACACTGGGCGAAGTCGCCTACACCTGCACCCGTTGCGAAGATTTCTCGGCCCACAGCGTTCCCACGTCGTGGACTCCCCCGGGCTGGTATCTGGGGTGATTTTATTGGTCTCCGCCCGCCGCATATTGCGTGGGCCCACTTAACAACAGAAAGTCCCGGCGGCCACCAAGTGGCCGTCGGGACTTTCGTTTGGGGACGCCTGCCCTGAGGCTCCCTGGATTAAATCAGTGCATCTGAGAGGTGGTTCGGGGTCCCGAACCGGTGGGCCGTGATGCTGATGGCCTGCTCGTGCAGGAACGGCAACATCTCCACCCGGCCGGCTTCGGTCACCGGGTGCGCGTAGACCGCTACATCCGGGCGACCGTCGGTGGCTCCCGCGAGGGCGGTGGCGTTGCCGCCGATCAGGCGGATCCGTGCGCCGGACAATTTGCCTGAGGTGGCGAGGCGTGCCACTGAAGCCAGCCAGCCGGCGTCGGACTCCACCGTCACACTGATGTCCAGGCCGGTGAACACCGCACGCAGCTGGGCGGGAAGTTTGACGGCGGTGGACACCGTGAGCGCCGAACCGGCCTGCACGCCCGCGGCCACGGTCCGGGCCAGGTGCGCCAGCGGGGCGCCTTCGGAGAGCCGGACGGTGACCGGCAGCGCCCGGTAGCGGAAGATGTTCCGCTCCGCGCTCAGGCCGGACACGTCCTTGGCCGTACCGAACTCGTCGGCCCAGGCCTGGGCGTCGGAGGCCAGGGACCGCTGCAGCGACTCGGTTTCTGCCGACTGGAGGATGCCGGCGGTTGCGTTCAGGATGCGCCGCACGCCCGAGTTGGTGATGGCGGCGGTGGCCGCGCTCGGGGAGGAGACCCAGTCGCCCAGGCCGGCGAGGTAGTTGGGTCCGCCCGCTTTGGTACCGGCGCCCACGGCCGACTTCTTCCAGCCGCCGAACGGCTGGCGCTGCACAATGGCGCCGGTGATGCCGCGGTTGACGTACAGGTTGCCGGCCTCGATGGTGTCCAGCCAGAGACCCACCTCATCAGGATTCAGGGAGTGCAGGCCAGCGGTGAGCCCGTACTCGATCTGGTTTTGGATGGCGATGGCCTCTTCAAGCGTGTCGGCCGTCATCACACCGAGGACCGGGCCAAAGAATTCAGTGAGGTGGAAGTAGGACCCGCGGCGGACGCCGTAGCGCACGCCCGGGCTCCAGAGCCGGCCGGTTTCATCCAGTTTCTGAGGTTCCACCGCCCAGGTTTCGCTTTCGCCCAGGGTGGTGAGGGCGTGCAGGAGCTTGCCGTCGGCGGGCTCGATGATGGGGCCCATCTGGCTGGTGGGATCCTGCGGGTAGCCCACCTTCAGGGACGTGACGGCATCGATCAACTGGTTGTGGAACCGCCTGGATTTGGCAACGGAGCCCACCAGGATCACCAGCGAGGCGGCAGAGCACTTCTGGCCTGCGTGCCCGAACGCCGAGTACGCCACGTCCTTCGCGGCCAGGTCCAGATCCGCGCTCGGGGTCACGATGAGGGCGTTTTTGCCGCTCGTCTCTGCTAGGAGCGGCAGGTCTTTGCGGAAGGAACGGAACAGCTCGGCGGTCTCGTAGCCGCCCGTGAGGATCACCCGGTCCACCGCAGGGTGGGCGATCAGCTGCTGGCCCAGCTCCCGCTCGCCCAGTTGCACCATGGTCAGCACGTCCTTCGGCACACCGGCTTCCCAGAATGCCTCGATCATCACGGCGCCGCTGCGTCGGGCCTGCTTGGCAGGCTTGATCACGACGGCGGAGCCCGCGGCGAGTGCCGCGAGGGTGGATCCGGCCGGGATGGCCACCGGGAAGTTCCATGGCGGGGTCACCACGGTGAGCTTGGCCGGAACGAACGTTGCGCCGTCGACCTTTTCCAGCTTCCGCGCCGACTCGGCGTAGTAGTGGGCGAAGTCGATGGCTTCGCTGACTTCGGGGTCGCCCTGGTCGATGGTTTTGCCGGTTTCGCTGGCCATGACCTCCAAGAGGTCGGCGCGGCGGGCCTCGAGGACGTCGCCGGCGCGGTGCAGGATCTCGGCGCGCTCGTCGCCGGTCAGGGCGCCCCAGGCTTTGCCCTTCTCGACGGCCGTCTCAATCACGGTGTTGAGGGCGGCCTCGTCGGTGATGGTGGCGGCGTCGACGGCGGCGGTCCCCAGGGTGGACGCCACGACGCGGTCCAGGATAGCGCGGCCCCAGATGCGGTTGGCGGGCAGGGACGGGTCCGTGTCAGGGGTGTTGCCGAAGCCGCGTTCTGCCTCATCGGCGGTCGGCTGCGGCGGGAGGCTGCGGTTCTGCTGCCGGTTGGCCGGCGGGATCTCGTCGTCGAGCTTGTCCAGGGAGGCGAGGAAGCGCCGCTTCTCGCGCTCAAACAGGGATTCGTTCTCACTCAGCTCAAACACTGCGGACATGAAGTTGTCCTGGCTGGCACCCTCCTCGAGGCGGCGGATCAGGTAGGCGATGGCGACGTCGAACTCGGCCGGGTGCACCACGGGCGTGTAGAGCAGGAGCGAGCCGACGTCCTTCTTGACCGCCTCGGCCTGGCCCTGCGCCATACCGAGCAGCATCTCGAACTCGATGCCGGACTCCACACCGCGCTGCTTGGCCAGGAGCCAGGCGAAGGCAATGTCGAACAGGTTGTGCCCGGCCACACCGATGCGGACGTTCTTGATCCGGTCCGGGTGCAGGGCGTAGTTGATGACACGCTTGTAGTTGGTGTCCGAGTCCTGCTTGGTGTGCCAGGTGGCCAGCGGCCAGTCGTGGAGTGAGGCTTCCACCTGTTCCATCGGCAGGTTGGCGCCCTTGACTACGCGGACCTTGATGGCGGCACCGCCGTTGGTGCGGCGTTCCGCGGCCCAGCCATGGAGGCGGATCATGGCGGAGAGGGCGTCCGGCAGGTAGGCCTGGAGCACAATGCCGGCTTCGAGGTCCTTGAACTCTGGCTTGTCCAGGATCCTGGTGAAGACCTCGATGGTCATGTCCAGGTCCTTGTATTCCTCCATGTCCAGGTTGATGAACTTGGCTTTCTGGCCGGCGCCGGCGAAGGAGGCGGCGCTGGCGAACAGCGGGGTGAGCTTTTCGACGACGTGCTCAACGGCTTCATCGAAGGCCCACGCGGAGTGGGGGGCAACGGTGGAGGAAACCTTGATGGAGACATAGTCCACGTCCGGCCGGGCAAGGAGCATATGGGTGCCTTCGAGCCGTCGGGAGGCCTCGTGCTCACCCAGGACCGCTTCGCCGAGAAGATTGACGTTGAGCTTGATGCCGTCCTTGCGGATCTTCGCAATGGCGGGCCCCAGCTTGGCATCGGTGGCGTCCACGATCAGGTGGCCCACCATCTCGCGGAGCACGCGGCGGGCGATCGGGATAACCACCTGGGGCAGGAGGGGGGCCATGGTGCCGCCGAGCTGGACTGCGCTGCGCATGTACCAGGGCAGGAACGCCGGGACCTTTGGCGCGAGGGCGGCGAGGTTGCGGGCGGCGACGTTCAGATCTTCGGGGCGGACCACGCCGTCCACAAATCCAACGGTGAACTCCAGCCCGTTCGGGTCCTTCAGCACACCGGCAAGCTGCTCCGCTGAAGCATCAACAGGAACTTTCGACGCCTCGGTCAGCCAGCGACGCACCAGGGTGACGGTTTCCGCCGCCAGGGCACGGGCCTGCGGGACATCAGTTCGCCCGGAGGTTTCCGTTGCAGTGTGAGTCATGATTTGCTCGTTCTTTCCTAGGGATGGAGGGGGCTTATCCATCAGTATGAGCTTAAAATCACATAAGATAAAGCGATGTTTTCTAAGCAATACAGGTTAGGAAACCAAACTATTGCGGCCGGCCCCCAGACCCTCTCTCACTCCCTGCACATCCCCCGGTTATTTATTGCAGTGAGTGAGAGAGCCTATTGGGGCGGGGTGTGGTGTGGGTCAGGCGAGGGGCCGGTGCATCTCCACGGCTTCGTCGTGCCGCGGGCTGTTGGGGTTCATCAGCGAGTGCTTGCGGCCGTAGGAGAAGTAGATTGCCAACCCCACCACAAGCCACACACCGAACCGCAACCATGTCTCCCAGTGCAGCTGCAGCATCAGGAACCCCGACGCCAGCACACCGAAGGCGGGGATGACCGGCATCAGCGGCAGGCGGAACGTACGGGGGGCATCCGGCCTCTTGTAGCGGAAGACAATCACCGAGAAACAGACGACGACGAACGCGGCCAGGATGCCGATGTTGGTCAGATCCGCGACCGCCTTGATGGGGAACACGCCGGCCAGCAAAGCCGAGGCGACGCCGGCGATCCAGGTGACTCGCTGCGGAGTGCCATTGCGGTCCGTCTTGGCGAACCAGCCAGGGAGCAGGCCGTCGCGGCTCATGGAGAACCACACGCGGGTGACGCCGAGGAGGAAGGTGAGCATCACGGTGAGGATGGACAGGACGGCGAAGACCGAGATGATGGTGGCGATTACAGGCAGGCCCACGCCGGTGAACGCGGACGCGAAGCCCGCCTTTGGATCGATGTCCTTGTAGTTCTGCATGCCGGTCAGGACCAGAGTTGCCGCAACATAGAGCAGCATGGCCACGACCAGGGACAGGACGATGGCCTTGGGCATATGTTTCTTCCCGTCCTTTGCCTCTTCCGCGGCGGTGCTCATGGCGTCGTAGCCAAACACGGCGAAGAACACTGTGGCCGAGCCCGCCAGGACTGGGCCGAAGCCGCTGGGCATGAACGGGTTGTAATTGTTCGTGTCGATATAGAAGACGCCGAGGCCGATGATGAACAGGATCAGGAGAACCTTGATGGCCACGGCCACCAGTTCAAACCGGCCGAAGGCCTTGGTTCCCCGCGAGAGAATCCAGGTCACCAGCAGGCAGACCAGGATGGCCGGAATGTTGAGCAGCCCGCCCTTGCCCTCATCCGGCGTCGAGGTCATCCAAACAGGCATGTGAACGCCGATGCCGGACAGGAACGCCTCGAGGTAACCGGAGATACCGATGGCCACCACGGCAACTATCGCAATGTATTCCAGCAGCAGATCCCAGCCAATGAACCAGCCGATCACCTCACCGAGAGCGACATAACCATAGGTGTAGGCCGAACCGGCCCGGGGGATCATGCCGGCAAACTCCGCGTAAGAGAGGGCGGCTGCGGCCGAGGCCAGCCCGGCAATAAGGAATGAAATCAGCACCGCGGGCCCCACTCCCGGGTTGTCCCCGCTGCCTGCGGCCACCAGCCCGGCGAGGGAAAAGATGCCGACGCCGATGATGCCGCCGACGCCAATGGCCGTCAGCTGCCACAGTCCGAGGGACTTGAACAGCCCGCTGTGCTTGTTTTCTTCTTCGATGTCATCGATGGGCTTGCGCCGCATGATCGACTGGGTCATGTCTCTAGTACTCATCAGCAATCTCCTGCGTGGGGTGCGGCCCCCGCGCGGCGGCGGGCTGTGACGGGGGTAACTCTGCAACAACAGTATGCAAGCGTGATTGCGTTAGATAAAGTGAATACTGCTAACCAATATTCATTAGATTCGTCACTCATTTAGATTCTGCAAGGAATGTGGCCATGCTCGATGTCCGGCGCCTGAGGCTGCTCCGCGAGTTGAAGATCCGGGGGACGCTGGCCGAGGTGGCAGAGGCGTTGCAGTACAGCCCGTCGTCGGTATCGCAGCAACTCGCCCTGCTCGAAAAAGAAGTGGGGGTGGAACTGCTCCGCAAAACCGGCCGCCGGGTCCAGCTGACACCGCAGGCTGAAGTCCTGGTGGCACATACCGCCCAGCTGCTCGAAACCCTTGAACATGCTGAAGCGGACCTGGCAACGTCGCTGACCACAGTCACCGGAACCGTGCGGATCGCCGTCTTCCAGTCCGCAGCGCTGGCATTGATGCCGGAAACCCTCACGCGCATGACGAACACCTACCCCGAGGTGCGGATCGAGATGACCCAGCGTGAGCCGGAAACCGCCCTGCACGAAACCTGGGCGCGCGACTTCGACCTGGTGATCGCCGAGCAGTATCCGGGCCATGCCGCGCCCCGTTATGCCGAGCTGGACCGCGTCAAACTGACCACCGACGCCATCCGGCTTGCCGTTCCGCCAGCCTCCGACGGCGGGCCCGCCATCCGTTCGCTGGAAGACACTGCGACGCTGCCGTGGGTCATGGAGCCCCGCGGCGCGGCCTCCCGGCACTGGGCGGAACAGGCCTGCCGAGGGGCTGGTTTCGAGCCCGATGTGCGCTTCGAAACAGCTGATCTCCAGGCTCAGATCCGGCTGATCGAGTCCGGGAATGCCGTGGCACTGATGCCGGACCTCGTGTGGACCGGCCGCGGCACCTCCGCCCAGTTGCTGGACCTGCCCGGCAATCCGTACCGCACCGTGTTCACGTCGGTCCGCCGCTCCAGTGCACAGCGGCCCGCCATCATGGCCGCGCGCGAGACGCTCGCCGCCACCGCCGCTTCGGTAGCGCGGACCGATGCGGCAGGGAGGGACGGAGGCGGTCCGGGCGGCCGGCCGCCGTCGCCGTCGCCGTAGCGTGTAGTTATCACCGCGCGTTTGGTGCGTCACAGCGCGATCCGGGGGTCAGGGCTAGAATAGCGACGTTATGAATCGCACAATATTCAAGTCCAAAATCCACCGGGCCACCGTCACGCACGCTGACCTCCACTACGTAGGTTCGGTCACTGTTGACCTGGACCTCCTTGATGCTGCCGATATCCTTCCCGGCGAGCTTGTGGCCATTGTGGATGTGACCAACGGTGCGCGCCTGGAAACCTACACCATCGCCGGCGAGCGCGGCTCTGGCGTGATTGGCATCAATGGGGCCGCTGCGCACCTGATGCACGAGAACGACATCGTCATCCTGATCACCTATGCCCAGATGACCACGGAAGAGGCCGCCGCCTACGACCCCAAAGTTGTCCACGTAGATAAGGACAACCGGATCGTCCAGATCGGCAACGATCCCGCGGAGGGCCACACTCCGGGTCTGATGCGCCCGCCGTTCGCACTTAATAACGCCGGCCTGTAGCCGGAGCGTGAATCCAGGCAAACCCACCCGCCGCACCCTCGGAATGTTGTCTTGGTAGGAGTGCTGCAGGGATTTTTTGTCGTGTGGTTCATCATCCTGGTGGGCTGGTTTGTGGGCCGGCAGCGGATCCTGGGCGATAACGCCCGCCAGGGTCTCAGCGCCCTGACGTTCTTTGTGGCCAGCCCGGCCCTCCTGTTTGAGACCCTGAGCAAGGCAGCGCTGCGGGAAGTCTTCGCTGAGCCCTTGCTGGTTACCGCGGTGGCAGCCATTGCCTGCGCCCTGATGTTCTTCAGCATCGTGAAATTCGCCCTCAAGCGCGCGTTGCCCGAGGCGCTGATGTCGTCGATGGCCGCATCCCTGGCCAACTCCGCGAACCTGGGCATCCCCATCGCGGTCTACGTTTTGGGCGACGCCAGCTACGTGGCACCGCTGCTCATTTTCCAGCTGGCCTTCTTTACGCCGGTTTTCCTGATGATCCTGGACGCCAGTACAAGCACCCACCGCACCACGCCAGCGGGATTCATCCTCGTGATCCTCCGGAACCCGATGATTGTCGGTTCCGCGCTGGGCCTCCTGGTGGCCGGGCTGGACTGGCAGGTACCGGCCCTGGTCCTGGAACCGATCCACCTGATCGGCGGCGCGGCGATCCCGGCCATGCTGATCGCCTTCGGCATGAGCCTCAATGGCAGCAGGCCGCTGCAGGCCGCCAGCGCAAGACGCCCGGACACCATCCTGGCCAGTTCGTTCAAACTGGTGGTCCAGCCGGCAATCGCCTATCTTTTCGCGCGGTTCGTGCTGGGAATGGAAGGCCACACGCTGTTCGCGGTGGTGGTGGTTTCCTCCCTCCCCACAGCGCAGAATGTCTTTGTTGCCGCCAGCCGCTATAAAACGGGGCTCACGGTGGCCAAAGACACCGTCCTGATCACCACGGTGGTGGCGGTACCCGACATGATCGGCGTGGCCCTGCTGCTGAACTGACCGAGACCCGATGAGCCACACCAAAGTGGTGGACCCGCAGGTATTGGACGACGGCGTCCGGCTCACCGTTGGAGACCCTCAACTGCACCTATACCAGCACGCTGGACAACGACTTCGTCCTTGACCGGGCGGGTCCCGTGGTCATCGGCGCCGGTTTCTCCGGGCACGGCTTCAAGTTCACCCCTGGGGTGGGGCGGATCCTCGCGGACCTGGCACCGGCACCCGGCCCGCACCCGGCATCTTCTCCGCGTTACGGTAGCGGTCAGGGCGAGCGGCGCTGGAAGCCATCCGCTTCGGCGCGGGCCGGAACATCGTTCCCTTGTGCCCCGGTTTGCGGGGCGGCAGTTCCTGTGGCTGACGCGGCCGGCATCGCGATCACGGCGGCGACAGTGAGCACCGCACCGGCCAGCACCGTGAGGAAGACGGCCCCGGACGCCACCACCACGGTGTGCTCGTTGCCGGGCCCGTCTGCACTGCCGGCATAGATGGCGTTGGCCACGGCGCCGAACAAGGCCACCCCAAGCGCGCTGCCGATGGACCGTGCAAAGAGGTTGGTGCTGGTAACCACCCCACGCTCGTTCCACAGAACACTTGATTGGGCAGCGATCAGGGTGGGTGTGGCCACCAGCCCAAGGCCAAGTCCCACCATGAAGCAACTGACGGCGATCAGCGCCACGTTGGGCGTGGCGGAGGTGAACGTCAGGACAGCCAGTCCCACGACGGTGACAGCGATGCCGATCAAGGCTGTCGCTTTGAATCCGATCCGCAGGTAGAAGCGGCCCGCCTGTGACGCACTGATCGGCCAGCCTACCGTCAGCGCTGCGAGCGCCAGGCCGGCCACCATGGGTGATGTGGACAGCGCCCCATCCAGGTAGGTGGGCACGTAGGAAGTCAGCCCGATCATGATCGTTCCGACGCCGAAAGACACCAGTGCAGTGGTGGCAAGGAGGCGCCGGGACACTACCCATGGCGGCAGGACCGGCTCTGCGGCACGCCGCTCAACCAGGAGGAAGACGACAAGGAGCATTCCACCGACGCCGAAGGCGCCAATGCTGGGCGGCGAATTCCAGGCCCACGCCTGGCCGCCCTCCAGGGCTCCGAGGATGAGCAGGCTCAGCGAACCCGCCAGGAGGGCTGCACCGGGGTAATCCACGCGATGCCGGGCCCGCTCCACGTTCTCGTGCAGGGTCCGGAGCAGCATCCAGCCCGCCAGGACGCATAGCGGAACATTGACCAGGAAGATCCCCCGCCAGAGGCCCAGGGACGAGAACATCCCGCCCAGGGTTGGCCCCACCACAGAGGAAACCGCCCAGACGCTTGCCAGGTAACCCTGAACCTTCGCGCGTTCCTCCAGGGAGTAGATGTCGCCGGCGATCGTGATGGAAACCGGGAGGACTGCTCCTGCACCCAGGCCCTGCAGAGCACGGAAAGCGATCAGCGCGGGCATGCTCCAAGCGATTCCGCAGAGCACGGAACCGAGCAGGAAGAGGCTGATGCCGGCCAGGATGATCGGTTTGCGGCCCACCATGTCGGACAGCTTCCCGTAAATGGGCACCGAGACGGCCTGGGCCAGCAGGTACGCGGAGAAGAGCCAAGGAAATGACGAGAACCCGCCAACGTCGGCCACGATGGAGGGGACCGCGGTGGCCACGATCGTGGCATCAATGGCAACAAGTCCGGTAGCCAGCATCAGGGCAATGAGAATGGGGCCCCGCTCAGAACGGAACCCCACTCCTTGGGCTTGGGTTGTCATCGCTCGGTCCCGTCTTGGTCGCGGAGTCCTTTTGCAGGGTCCTTGTCTACCTCCACTCTAGGGACCAAGCGGAATGCCGACTACCTTCTGCTCTGATGTCGGTCCAGGAGCCGGGCGCAGCGGATGAAGCCCAAGTGGGAGTACGCCTGCGGATGGTTCCCAAGGTGGGTTTCGGTGCCGGGATCGTATTCTTCAGGAAGCAGCCCGGTGGGCCCGAACAGGTTCACCAACTGGTCGAACAGGTCCCACGCCTCCTCAATCCTGCCCACCGCAACGTACGCCTCAATCAGCCAGGTGGTGCAGATGTGGAAGCCGCCCTCCAGACCCGGCAGGCCGTCGTCGTACCTGTACCGGAACACCGTGGGTCCCACCCGCAGTTCACGTTCCACGGCCGTGACGGTGTCCAGGAATCGCTGATCGGCGACGTCCAGGAGACCGGACAGCCCGATGTGCAGGACGGCGGCGTCCAGGTCGGGACTGTCGTACGCAACTGTGTAGGAGCGCGCTGAGTCGTCCCAGCCCTCCCGCAGGACCTCCTCGCGGATGGCGTGTGCCGTTGGTTCCCAGGCGGGCTCCGGCGTCCTGCCATACCGGGCGGCCGTCCGGAGCGCCCGGTCCAGCGTCACCCAGCACATAACCTTGCTGTACACATGGTGCCGGGCCGGGCGCCGGGCTTCCCAGATGCCGTGGTCCGGCTCGTGCCAGCGGGCCAGCACGGCGGATGCCATCTTCACCATAAGTTCCCAGTGGTCATCGGCCAGTGTGCCGCCCCGTTCGCTGAGCGTGTGGATGAGTTCGGCGATGGGCCCGAACACGTCGAGCTGGACCTGGTGGTCAGCGGCATTTCCGATCCGGACCGGGCGGGAGCCCGCATACCCGGGCAGGCTGTCGATGACCGCCTCCGTAGTGAGCGGCGACCCTGTCACGGAGTACAGCGGATGCAGCCATTCCGGGCCCGGTGCATGCTCCAGGATCCGGCCAAGCCACGCCAGGAAGCCAAAAGCCTCCACCGTGGAGCCCAGGTCCGCCAGTGCGTTCACCGTCATGGACCCGTCCCGCAGCCAGCAGTACCGGTAGTCCCAGTTCCTCGTCCCGCCGATTCCCTCGGGCAAGGACGTGGTGGGCGCTGCCAGTACGGCCCCGGTGGGCTCATGCACCAGGGCGCGGAGCACCAGCGCGGAGCGGCGGACCAGCGACGGCTTCACGGAGGGCAGGCGCAGTTCCTGCACCCAGCGGCGCGAGTCCAGGGCAACGCCGGCACGCCGGTGCACCTCGCCCTCCGGGTCCGCCGCCTGCGGTTCGGTGTCCCCGCAGCGAAGGTTGAGGACCATGGGCCCGTCCTGCAGGTTCACAGTGGCGGTTGCCGTCGCATGGCGGCCGTCCGACGTGATGTGAAAGCTGGCGCCCGGGGCGAAGAGGATGATGGGATCGGATGTGCCCACCACGTGCAGTTCGTCGCCGCGGGCCGCCATGCTGAACGGGGCGTTGGCGTAGTCCGGCCGGGGAGCAAAGACGATTCTGGCGGCGCCGGTGCCGGAGAGCACCCGGACCAGGCTGGTGATACCTTCCGGCGCCGGCTCCAGGTAGTCCGTTACGGTCACGTCCGCCCACCGTGTCTCCACAATCATGGTGCTGTCCACGTAGCGCTGGCCGAGGACCTGCGACGGCTTGACCGGTTCCACGGAGAAATGTCCGGCGGCGTCCCCACCCAGGATGTGCGCGAACAGCGAGCCGGAATCCGGCAGTGGGTGGCTCATCCAGCAGACCTTGGCATCCGGCGTGATCAGGGCGGTGGAGGAGCCGTTGCCGATCATGGTGTGCCGTTCGAGCCCCACGGCGTCTTCGCCGAACAGCCAGGCGCGCCTGAATTCGAAGAGGACGGCCAGGACGCGGGCAAACGATTCAGGGTCCCGCAGCCGGTGGGCGGCACCCGTATCCCCCGGCCCAACGTGCAGGCCCATGTCCGGGCCGCGAAGGGTGGCGATAGCCAGTTCATCGCTGTAAGCATCGCCGGCGTACAGAGCCGCGCTGGCCCCGAGGCGGGACCGGAGACCTTCCAAGGCGTCCGCTTTGGAAGGTTCCACCATAGAGAGGTCCAGCACGGAACCGTCCACGAGGAAGAACAGGCCGTGGTCCCTGGCAATCTCCCGCGCCGTTTCAGTCACGGCCGCCGCGACGTCAGCCGTGGCTGGCCTGGTATGCACAGACACCGCGACGGGCTTGCGCTCAATCCAGACGCCTTTCTGGAACCCCACGGCCTCGGACAGCGCCATGCTGACTTGCTGGAGCGCGGCTTCGGTTGCCAGCGGCTGGGCGTGGGCGAAACCCATGTTGACCTCGGCGCCGTGTGATCCGATCAGATGTACCTCCGCGGGCAGACGGGACACCGCGGCCAGATCGCGCAGCGAGCGCCCCGAGATGACGGCCGCGTGAGTGTTGGGCAGCGCAGCCAAGGCGCGGAGGGCGATCGCGGCGCTGCCCAGCGGTAACGTCTCGGTGGAAATACCTTCGGCGTCGCACAGTGTTCCGCCGTAGTTGCAAGCCACGAGCAGCCCGGGGACCTGGGCCAGCACCTTGAGTTCTGCCAGCAACTGTGGCGTCAGGCCGTCGTCTGCGGCATTCGTCTGCATGAAGGCGCGGAGCAGGCCCAGAGGCAGGGATTTCGTTAGGAGGGCGGAATCCGCAACGGTCTGGTTCAACGGAGTAGGCATTTTCTTGACCCTTCGAGCAGAACGCGGCCGGGGAATGCAGCCACACCTTTCATAGTGCGGCCGGGCGGTTTCCCCCGAATGTCCCGCTGGTTGCATCCGTGTAACATCCACGACTCGACGGCGTGCGCCACCTTTCCACAATGTTCGTCTTTGCCTCTTGACGTTCTTTATTGTGCGTTTATGATAGTTATCACCGTGAGATGCTTCACACCACCCGCACTGTTTCAAAGGAGAAATCATGACCATGCACGAAGACGCGTTGCGCCGGGCTTCCAGTCAGGGCGGGTGGGACAGGAGGACGCTGCTGAAGACGTTTGGTGCAGGCGCCCTCGCCATAGCCGGCGCTCCATTGCTGGCTGCGTGCACCGGGGGCAGCGGCCCCGCTGCCAGCGGCGGCAGCAAGACGGTTTCTTTCGGGTCGGGCTCATCGGATGAAGTACCCAAGGCCGCCTACAAGGCCGTCACGGATGCCTTCATGAAGAAGTCCGGAATCACGGTCAACACCAACGTAGTTCCGCACAACGACTTCCAGAACAAAATCAACACCTACCTCCAGGGCAGCCCGGACGACACCTTCACCTGGTTTGCCGGCTACCGGATGCAGTACTACGCCGGCAAAGGCCTCTTGGCGCCGATCGACGACGTCTGGCAGAAAATCGGCGGCAATTATTCCGAGGCAATGAAGAAGGCGTCCACCGGTGCGGACGGCAAGATGTACTTCGTCCCGAACTACAACTATCCCTGGGGATTCTTCTACCGGAAGAGCCTCTGGGCGGAGAAGGGCTACGAGGTCCCCAGCACCTTTGACGCGCTGACCGCCCTGGCCAAAAAAATGCAGGCCGACGGCCTCATCCCGATCGAGTTCGCCGACAAGGACGGCTGGCCGGCGATGGGCACCTTCGACTACCTGAACATGCGCCTGAACGGCTACCAGTTCCACATGGATCTCACGGCACACAAAGAAGCCTGGGACCAAAAGAAGGTCAGCGATGTCTTCGATACCTGGAAGGCGCTCCTGCCCTTCCAGAACCCGAATGCCCTTGGCATGACCTGGCAGGACTCCGCCAAAAACCTCGGCGACAAGAAGTCCGGGATGTACCTGCTCGGCTCTTTCCTCACCCAGCAGTACACGGATAAGACTGTCGCCGCCGACATCGATTTCTTCCCGTTCCCGGAACTGGCCGTGGAGGGCCGGGACGCCGTCGAGGCACCTATCGATGGTCTCCTGCTGTCAAAGAAGGGCGGCGAGAACCAGTCCGCCAAGGACTTCCTGGCGTACCTCGGTACCCCTGAGGGGCAGGACGTGTATGCATCCGTGGACAGCTCCAACATCGCCGCCGCCAGGGGAGCCGACACATCCCAGTTTTCGCCCTTGAGCAAGAAGATGGCTGACGTCATCGCCAACGCCAAGAGCATCAGCCAGTTCTTTGACCGGGATGCACTGCCGGCCATGGCCAACAACGTCATGATCCCGGCGCTGCAGTCGTTCATCAAGGACGGCAGCGTGGACGTCAAGAATCTGGAAGCCCAGGCCAAGTCGCTCTATGCCGCCCAATAGCGGACACTCGGGCCACCACGATCCGGCACTAAGGAATATCTTCTCGTGAGTACATCATCCAAAACGAGCCCCGCCGGGGCGCGGCGCATAACCGCCGCCCGGGCGGGGCGGGTCCGGCGGCTCTCCCGCCGCGATAAGTGGGTCCTGAGTCTCATGGTGGGCCTGCCCACCCTGATACAGCTGGTCCTGGTCTGGATCCCGACCCTGCTGTCCGCGGCCCTGTCCTTCACCCGGTGGAATGGCCTGAGTCTGGACGACATCAAGCCCGCTGGGCTCAGCAACTATCAGTTCATCGCCCAAAACTACCCTCCGTTCTGGCCCGCCGTGCAACACAACGTGCTCTGGCTGGTCTTCCTCGCCCTTATCGCGACGCCGCTGGGGCTCCTGCTGGCCATCCTGTTGGACCAGAACATCCGGGGCACCAAGATCTACCAGAGCATTTTCTTCACTCCGGTGATGCTTTCCCTGGCATTGATCGGCGTCATCTGGCAGCTCTTCTACAACCGCGACAGCGGGCTCCTGAACTTCCTGCTCGGTACCGCGGGAACGCCGCAGGCCGTGGACTGGTTCGGCGATTCCGGCGTCAATATCTGGGCTGCGCTCATCGCGGCGACGTGGCGGCACGCGGGCTACGTCATGATCCTTTACTTGGCCGGACTCAAGGGCGTCGACCCCACCCTCCGCGAAGCCGCGCAAATCGACGGCGCCAACGCGGTGCAGACCTTCTTCCGGGTGATCTTCCCGGCCATGCGCCCCGTCAACGTCATCATTATTGTGATCACCGTGATCGAGTCCCTCCGGGCGTTCGACATCGTCTACGTGATCAACCGCGGCACCAACGGCCTGGAACTCATCAGCGCCCTGGTCATCCAAAACCTGGTCGGCGAGGGTCAGGTGATCGGCGTCGGGTCGGCGCTGGCTGTCATCCTCCTTGTCATTTCCCTGGTACCCATCACGTTTTACCTGTCCCGGGCCTTCGGAAAGGACAAAGAGGCATGAGCATTGCGCAGCCCACAGATGCACCCGCGGCGGGCAGTTCGCCCACCGGGCGGAGCACTCGCATAGGGTCCGCCCCGCCGGCCAACACCAAACGTGGCAAGCCCCACTACGGCATCCATCTCTTCCTCACAGTGCTCGCCGTTATGTGGCTCGTCCCCTTGGTCTGGACCATCTTCACCGCGCTGCGTCCCAAGGCAGACACGGACAAGTACGGCTATTTCAGCTTCGGCGGATCGTTCAACTTCGACAATTTCAGCCAGGCGTGGACCCAGGGCGGTTTCGACCGGTACGCCTGGAACTCCGCCCTGATCACCATCCCGTCCGTCATCCTGGTGCTGTTCTTTGCGTCGATGATGGCGTTTGCCGTGAGCCGGGTCAACTGGAAGTTCAACGTGACGCTCCTGATCATGTTCACCGCCGGCAACCTGCTGCCGCCGCAGGTCCTCGCCGCGCCGCTGTTCGAAATGTTCAAATTGCTGCCGCTGCCATACAGCGTCAGCGATTCCGGGAGCCTGCTCAACACCTACATCAGCGTGATCGCCGTGGACACAGCCTTCCAGATCGGCTTCGTGACCTTCGTCCTCTCCAACTACATGAAGGCGCTTTCCCCGGAGCTCACCGAGGCCGCCCTGGTGGACGGGGCCGGGGTATGGCGCCAGTACTGGAACATCATCCTGCCGCTGTGCCGCCCCGCCCTGGCTGCCATGGGCACCCTCGAGGTCATCTTCATCTATAACGACTTCTTCTGGCCGCTGCTCTTCCTGCAAAGCGGTGACCGCCTCCCGCTGACCACCGCCGTCAACAACCTCCAGGGCCAGTTCCTTTCCAACTACAACCTCATCGCCGCCGGCGCCATGATCACGGCGATCCCGGCCTTGGTGATCTACCTCCTGCTCCAGCGACACTTCGTAGCCGGTTTGACGCTCGGCTCCAGCAAAGGATAAACGTGGACAACGGCAACATCGCTTCCATGGACTACATCACCGCCCGCCTCGGCTCCGAGGGATCCCCGATGTTGGCCTTCGGCGGCGACTACAACCCCGAGCAGTGGCCCGAGGAGACGTGGGACGAAGACGTCCGGCTGATGCGCGAGGCCGGCGTTAACCTGGTCAGCGTGGGCATCTTCAGTTGGTCGCTGCTGGAACCCTCCGAAGGCATGTACGAGTTCGGCTGGCTGGACCGGGTCCTTGACCTGCTGCATGCTAACGGCGTGCGGGTTGATCTGGCGAACGCCACTGCCTCCCCGCCGCCCTGGTTCAGCCACAAGTACCCCGAGTCACTGCCGGTAACAGCCGACGGCGTGAGGCACAGCTACGGTTCCCGGCAGGCCTTCGCCGCCTCAAGCCCCGACTACCGCCGGGCCGCCGCGGCCCTGACCGAGCAGATCGTCGTCCGCTACAAGGGCCATCCCGCCGTCGTCATGTGGCACGTCCACAACGAGTACGGCTGCCACAACCAGCCGGACTTCTCAGACGGCGCCGCCGCCGGTTTCCGGCACTGGCTCGAACGCCGGTACGGCAGCCTGGAGGCCCTCAACGACGCGTGGGGAACCGCCTTCTGGTCCCAGCGCTACTCGGCCTGGGAGGAGATCCTGCCGCCGCGGACGTCCGGAACCTGGGTCAACCCGACCCAGCAACTGGACTTCGCCCGCTACTCCTCCGACGAGCTGCTCGAATGCTACAAGGCCGAGGCCGCGATTATCCGCTCGCACTCGGGGCACCCCGTGACCACCAACTTCATGGGCTTCAATATGGGCCTGCACCAGCCGCTGGACTACTGGCGCTGGTCCGGGGAGATGGACGTGGTCTCCAACGACCACTACTTGATTGCCGAGGACCCGCGGAACTTCCAGGAACTGGCAGCCACCGCGGACCTCACCCGCGGCTGGGCCAACGGCAAGCCGTGGCTGCTCATGGAACATTCCACGTCGGCCGTGAACTGGCAGCCCCGCAACATCGCCAAAGCACCCGGCGAGATGCTGCGCAATTCGCTGCAGCATGTGGCCCGCGGGGCGGACGGCGCGCTGTTCTTTCAGTGGCGGGCCTCGCGCGCCGGCGCCGAGAAGTTCCACTCCGGGCTGCTGCCCCATGCCGGCACCGAGACCAAGGTGTGGCGTGAAGTGGTGCAACTCGGCCAAGCTATGCGCAGCATGGCCGAACTCAGCGGCTCGGTAGTCACCGGGGCCTCCGGCCGGGTGGACGTCGTCATCCTGCACGACACCGATGCCCGCTGGGCTTCGGAGCTGGACTCGCACCCGAGCGTGGATGCCTCGAACATTGCGGAAACCCGGCGCTGGCACGATGCGTTCTACCGTGCCGGCATCCCCACGGACTTCGCCCGGAGCACCGACGACCTCTCCGGCTACCGGCTCGTCGTTGCCCCCATGCAGTACTTGCTCAGCGATGCGGGCGTAGCGAACCTGGACGGATACGTGCGCTCCGGCGGCCATCTCGTGGTGTCGTATTTCTCCGGAATCGTAGACGAAAATGACCACATCCGGCTTGGCAGCTACCCAGGCGCCTTCACCGGACTGCTGGGCGTGCAGATGGAAGAGTTCTTTCCGCTGCGGGCGGGGGAAAGCGTCCGGCTCAGCGGCTTCGGTGCCGGCAGCTGTTGGAACGAACTGGGCCGGGCCACTACCGCCGAGGTCCTCGCGACCGTGGCCGAGGGGCCGGCTGCAGGCTCTCCAG
The DNA here is from genome assembly GCF_040547265.1 of Arthrobacter sp. UYCo732. NCBI lineage: Bacteria > Bacillati > Actinomycetota > Actinomycetes > Micrococcales > Micrococcaceae > Arthrobacter > Arthrobacter sp. UYCo732. The sequence goes on from NZ_JBEPPJ010000005.1 coordinate 171,156, forward strand.
CCGTGACCCGCAACCGCGCCGGAAGAGGCCGCTCTTACTACGTCGCCACCACGCTCGCGCCGGAGGGCCTGGGCGAACTGCTCACCACCGTCTGCGCCGACGCAGGGGTGCAGCCGCTCGTTCCGGATCTGCCGGAGGACGTGGAAGTTGCCCGGCGCAGCAAAGACGGAACCGACTGGACGTTCTGCATCAACCACGGAACCCACGAGGTCCGACTGCCGCTGGAAGGAGTGGACCTCATCACGGGCACGGAACTCACCGACGGGCTCGGGCTCGCGGCGGGCGCCGTCGCCGTCGTCCGTTCGCCTACGGCCGAACTGGTCGGCACCTCCGCCAACCAGTCAAACCAGACACAATAGTCAAGCCCGCCAAACCGCTCAACCCTGTAAGGACACCACATGCTCGCCGCAGCCCGCCACTCAGCCATCCTCGCAGAGGTCCAGCGTGAGCGGATCGTCCGTGTCGCGGACCTCGCCAAGATGCTGGGCGTTTCACTGATGACAGTGCGACGGGACATCGAAGCCCTCGATGCGGCGGGCACGGTGGAGAAAATCCATGGCGGGGCCAAACTGCCGGGCGGAGCCAGCACCCACGAGCCTGGTTTTGACCTGAAGGTGACCCAGCTCAAGAACGAAAAGATGGCTATTGCGCAGGAGGCTGCCGCCCAGGTGCGCGAGGGAATGGCGGTGGGGCTCAGCGCGGGCACCACCACTTGGGCGCTGGCCCAGCTGTTGTCCGCCGGTCCGCGGATCACGGTGGTCACCAACTCGGTGCGGATTGCCAACGTGTTCCACCAGGGTTCCTCCCCGTCCACCGTGATCCTGACCGGCGGCGAGCGCACGCCCTCAGACGCGCTGGTGGGCCCCCTTGCCACGTCCTCCCTCAAGCAGTTGCACCTGGACGTGCTGTTCCTCGGCGTCCACGGCGTCGATGCCGACGCCGGGTTTACTACCCCGAACGTGCTCGAGGCCGAAACTGACCGGGCGTTCGTGGCGGCGGCCCGTCGCGTGGTGGTCCTCGCCGACCACACGAAGTGGGGCACGCTCGGCATCAGCACGATCGCCGCACTCGAGGACGCCGACGAACTCATCAGCGACGACATGCTCGGCAGCGAAGCCAGGCGCATCCTCGGCAAACGCGTGGGCCGGCTGCGGCTGGCCCCGATCGCCGCCCCGGCCGGCGCCGCAATCAGTTGACCACTGGCACCTACGACCCCACCCGACCCCACAACGCCTGGAGCTGCAGTGAACAACCCGGACCTGAACCTTGCCCCGGAACCCCTTACCGCAGGATTCGGCCTGCCCCCGGAGCCGCTGTACCTGCGACGCTCGGGCACGGCGCTGCTCATCGATTTCAGCACTGGCGAACCGGCTTTGTTGCACTTCGGCGCCGACCTCGGCCCGGACCTGCCCGACATTTCGCTGCTGCGTGACCCCGTGCCGCACTCGGCTCTGGACACCCCGGTGACCCTTGGCCTGATCCCGCAGGCGTCCTCGGGCTGGCGCGGGCGTCCGGGACTCCGCGGCTACCGAAACGTCGGGGCTTACTCCTCCCGGCTCCGGCTGGCGACCGCCGCAGCTGACCCGGGTGACGCCGGCTCTGCCGGCATCACCCAGATCGACCCCGACGCCGGCATCACGGTCCGCACCGAGATTCGGATCAGCGACGGCGGCCTGCTTCAGCTCCGCCACTCGCTGACGAACGATGGACCGGGCACCTACGTCGTCGAGGAGCTGGCGGCGGTGCTGCCGGTGGGCCGCGCCGCAACGGAAATTCTTGACCTGACCGGCCGCTGGTGCCGGGAGTCCCATCCCCAGCGCCTTCCGTTGCATCAGGGCACCTGGGTCCGGTCGGGCCGGCACGGCCGTACCGGGCATGACTCCGCACTCCTGCTCGCCGCCGGCACGGCCGGGTTCGGGTACCGCCACGGCCAAGTGTGGGCCGTCCACCTGGGCTGGAGCGGCAACCACGAGAGTTTCGTCGACACTGCCGGCGACGGCCGGACCGTCATCGGCGCGGCGGAGCTGCTCGGATCGGCGGAAATCAGCCTGGCACCGAACGCCCACTACGAGACCCCATGGTTGTTTGCCGCCTACTCCGACGCCGGCCTGGACGGCATCACCGAAGCTTTCTACACCTGGTTCCGCGGCCGGCCGCACCACCCGGGTGCGGCATCGGGCAAGCCTCGCCCAGTGGTTCTGAACGTCTGGGAGGCGGTGTATTTCGACCACCGGCTGCCGGCCCTGCTGGAACTTGCCCAGTCCGCCGCCAGCCTGGGCGTTGAACGCTACGTGCTCGACGACGGCTGGTTCCGCGGCCGGCGCAACGACACCGCGGGTCTCGGCGACTGGTATGTCGATGAGCAGATCTGGCCCGATGGCCTCACGCCGCTGATCGACGCGGTGACCGGCCTCGGCATGGAGTTCGGCCTGTGGGTGGAACCGGAGATGATCAACGAGGACTCGGATCTCGCCCGAGCACACCCTGGCTGGATCGCAGGGCCAGCCCCGCGCGCCGTGGGCGGCACGGACGGCGGGCTGCCGGAACGGTGGCGGCACCAGCAGGTTCTCGACCTGGTCAACCCCGACGCCTGGCAGTATATCTTCGACCGGCTCGATGCCCTCCTGCGAGAGAACCGGATCAGCTACCTCAAATGGGACCAGAACCGGGACCTGACCGAGATGGGCCACGCCGGCCGGCCTTCGGTCCATGCCCAGACCCGGGCTGTCTATCGGCTTCTGGACGAACTGCGCAGAGCCCACCCCGGGGTCGAGATTGAAAGCTGCTCATCAGGGGGCGCCCGCGTAGATCTCGGCATCCTGGAACGCACGGACCGGGTCTGGGGGTCAGACTGCAACGACGCCCTGGAACGGCAGACCATCCAGCGCTGGACCGGAATGGTGGTGCCGCCGGAGCTCGTCGGATCGCATATCGGACCTACCACGAGCCACACCACCGCGCGCACCCACGATCTCTCGTTCCGGGCGATCACCGCAATGTTTGGCCACTTCGGCCTTGAATGGGATGTCCGGCAGCTCGACCCCACTGAGCGTGAAGAGCTCGAGCGGGCGGTCGCGCTGTTCAAGCAGTACCGTCCCCTGCTGCACAGCGGGCGAATGGTGCGGGCCGACGAGCCCGATCCGGGGCTCCGGCTGCATGGCGTCGTCGCCCACGATGGCAGCGAAGCCCTCTACGCGCTGGTGTCCGTGTCGACGTCGTTCGCCGAAGTCCCCGGGCGGGTCTGCCTTCCGGCGCTGCACCCCGAAGGCCGTTACCGGGTGGAGGCCGTCTACCCCGCGCCTGACGACGGACGCGCTTTCATGCAGGCCGTGCCGCCGGCCTGGCTAAGCACCGGCATCGAAGCTACCGGCCGTTTCCTGGCAGCGTCCGGTCTCCCGATGCCGGTGCTCAACCCCGAACACGGCGTACTCCTGGCCGTCCGCCGGGTAGGGAACTCCTAGCATGGACCAGATCACGAAGCGTGCCTACAAGCTCTCCGACGGACGGGACCTCATCTACTTCGACGACGCCGACACGGTGCTCTCGCCGCTGCGCGGACCAGACCTCCGTGATCCGGCCGTCCGGCCGCCCACCGCCACCATGCGCCAGGATGTCCTGACCGGCGAGTGGATCTCGATCGCGGCAGCCCGGCAGAACCGGGTGGTCCTGCCGCCCTCGCATCTGGACCCGCTGGCCCCGGCGTCGCCGGACAACCCCTCTGAAGTCCCCAGCCCGTACGATGTGGCCGTCTTCGAAAACAAGTCCCCGTCCTTCGGCCCCGGTCTGGCCGCCCACGGAGCACCGGAAGGCCTCGATGATCTGGCCAGGATCGGCCTCGGACGCAGCCGGCAGTCAGTGGGTCGCTGCGAAGTCGTGTGCTTCTCGCCCGAACATACGGGATCCCTCGCCGGAGTATCCCTCTCCCGGATGCGGACAGTGGTGGAGGCCTGGGCCGACCGGACGGCGGCACTGTCCGCGCTGCCGGGGGTCCAGCAGGTCTTTCCCTTCGAGAACCGCGGCGAGGCGATCGGCGTGACGCTGCACCATCCGCACGGCCAGATCTACGCTTATCCGTACATCACCCCCCGCACCGCCCAGCTGATCCGCACGATCGGGAATTACGGCGGCACCCTGTTCGAGGACATCCTCAGCTTCGAGCAGAAATCCGGGCGGGTACTGCTCAGGGGCGAGCACTGGACAGCATTTGTACCGTTCGCGGCGCGCTGGCCTCTGGAGGTCCACGTCCTGCCGCACCGGCACGTCCCCGATCTGGCAGCCACCACCACCGAGGAACGCGACGAGTTCTCCCGGCTGTATGGCCGGCTCCTGCGCGGCGTTGACGCCCTCTACGCGACGCCGACCCCCTACATCTCGGCGTGGCATCAGGCCCCTGTCAACGCCCACCGGGAGGACGTCCGGCTGATGCTGCAGCTGACATCGCCGCGGCGGGAAGAGAACAAGCTCAAGTACTTGGCCGGATCCGAAGCGGCGATGGGGGCGTTCATCGCCGACATCCCTCCCGAGACCGCCGCGGCCCGGCTTCGGGCCGCCATTGACAAGGAAGACGCCGTATGACCAGGACCGAACTCTCCCAGCGGGGACGCGACTTCTTTACCAGCCAGTTCGGCCACCCGCCGAAGGGTCTGTGGTCTGCTCCGGGGCGAGTCAACCTCATCGGCGAGCACACGGATTACAACCACGGTTTTGTCTTCCCGATTGCGATCGAAAAGCGGACGACCGCCGCGGCCAGCGTCCGCGGAGACCGCCGGCTGCGCGTCGCTAGCGGCTCGTTCCCCAGCATTGTGGAGGTCAGTCTAGACGAGCTGGACCCGGACACCCTGCAGGGCTGGGCCGCGTACCCCCTGGGGGTTGCCTGGGCCATGTCACAAGTTGCGGGCGGAAAAGGTACCCCCGTCGCCCGGCTGACCGGTATCGACCTTGCCCTCAGTTCGGATGTCCCGGCCGGAGCGGGGCTGTCGTCCTCGGCCGCCGTCGAGTGCGCCGCGGCCCTGGCGCTGAACGAGCTCTGGGGGCTGGGGCTGAGCCGGCAGGAGCTGGCCCGAATCGGACAGCTGGCCGAAAATCGGGTCGTCGGCGCCCCGACCGGCATCATGGACCAGTCTGCTTCGCTGCTGGGCGAGCCGGACCACGGCATCCTGCTGGACTGCAAGAGCCTGCTGGCAGAAAGGGTTCCGCTTGGCTTTGCTGCCGCAGAGCTCGGGCTGCTCGTCATCGACACCCGCACGAGTCACTCGCACGCCGACGGCGGCTATGCCAGCCGCCGCCGGTCCTGCGAGGACGGTGCCGAGACAATGGGCGTCTCCAGCCTCCGCGCGCTCGGCCCCGAGGACCTTCCCCGTGCAGCCGGGGTGCTGGGTGGAGAGACCTTCCGACGGGTCCGCCATGTCGTCACCGAGAACCAGCGGGTGCTGGACACCGTCGCTGCCTTGCGGGCGGAAGGCCCCGCCGCCGTCGGAGCGTTCCTCAACGAATCGCATGTGTCCATGCGCGACGACTTTGAAATTTCCACACCTGAACTGGATCTGGCCGTCTCCGCCGCACAGTCCCTCGGCGCCCTCGGCGCCCGCATGACCGGCGGCGGTTTCGGCGGGGCTGCGATAGCCCTTGTCCGCAACCACGACGCGGCCAGGATCCGGGACGGAATCGCCCGGCAATTCGCCCGTGCAAGCTTCACTGCCCCCAACATATTTCCCGTCAGCGCCTCGGCCGGCGCCCGAAGGGAGGAATAGCCGCGGCTAGACCCGGGCGAGCCCGGCAACCTCCGCGAGCAGCTCCACCGAGCGGATCCGCGCCTCGGTGCCGGTGTTCTGGTGCGCCACAATGAGTTCGTCGGCGTCGGAGTGCTTGGCGAACCCGTCAAGGTAATCGATCACCGCGTCCGGGGTACCGATGGCCGAGTACTTCACCATCTGCGAGACGTGCTGGCCCTGCGGGGAGTCCAGGATCATATCCGCTTCGTCGTCGGTGAACTCCCGGCCGCCGCCGAAGAACAGTCCTACCCGCGAGCGCAGGGTGGCCCGGAAAGCTTCCTGTGCTTCGGCTGCGGAATCGGCAGCGATGACGTTCACGCCGGCAATCACATGCGGGGCCTCGAGCTGGGCGGACGGCTTGAATTCGCGGCGGTACAGCGCCACTGCGTCCTGCAGCGCATTGGGGGCGAAGTGCGAGGCGAACGCGTACGGCAGGCCCAGCTGGGCAGCCAGGCGGGCGCCAAACAGCGATGAGCCCAGGATATAAAGCGGCACATTGGTGCCTTTGCCGGGCGTGGCCTCGACGCCCTGGATCCGGGTAGGGCCGGTGAGGTAGCCCTGCAGTTCCAGGACGTCTTGCGGGAAGCTGTCCGCGGACATCGGGTCCCGGCGCAAGGCGCGCATGGTGTTCTGGTCGCTGCCGGGAGCGCGGCCCAGGCCAAGGTCGATCCGGTCCGGGTGCAGCGTCTCCAGGGTGCCAAACTGCTCGGCGATGGTCAGGGGCGAGTGGTTGGGCAGCATGACTCCGCCGGCACCGAGCCTGATGGTGTTGGTGTGCGCAGCCACGTGCGCGATCAGCACGCTGGTGGCGGACGATGCGATGGCGGACATGTTGTGGTGCTCGGCGTACCAGATCCGCCGGTATCCGAGCTCCTCTGCCCGCTGCGCCATTGCCACGCTGCCGGCGAAGCTTTCCGCCGCCGTCTGGCCTTTGCCGATGGTTGCCAGGTCAAGGATGGAGAGGGGGAGCGTCACGTCGGTGCCGGCCTTTCAAATGCGTTGCGCAGGGAGTGTGTTGCGTAGGGGGTGGGCACGCCGGAGTGCAGCGCGCACACTTGTGAATAACGACGGCGGCGTCCAGGTTATTTCTACCAAGCTATTTCTGCGGCGCACGGACAGGAGATCAACAGATGGCAAATATCCTGATGGTTGTATCGGCAGCCGATTCCCTCACGATGAAGGACGGCAGCGAACACCCCACCGGCTACTGGGCGGAAGAACTGGTGGTCTCGCATCAGACGCTTCGCGCGGCGGGCCACGCCGTCCACATCGCCACGCCGGGCGGAGCGAAGCCCACGGTGGACCAGGTCAGCTTGGCGCCCGACTCAGCTGGAGGCCAGGAGCGCGCGGACGGTTTCCGGCAGTACCTCGCCACAATCGACGCCGAGCTTTCAGCTCCGTTGGTGCTGGCCGACGTCGACATCAGCGCCTACGATGCCGTCGTTCTACCAGGTGGGCACGGCCCCATGACCGACCTCTACAAGGACGCCGACCTTGGCCGCCTCCTGCTTGCCGCCGACCGGGACGGGAAGGTCATCGCACCGTTCTGCCACGGCCCCGCCGGGCTGCTCAGTGCAACGCTCGACGACGGCTCCTTCGCCTTCGCAGGCCGCCGCCTCACCGTTTTCACGAACGAGGAGGAACTGAACGGCGGCACCGGAGAGAACACGCCCTGGCTGGTTGAGGATGCACTGCGGGACAAGGGCGCGGTGATTGAGAACGCTGCCGCATGGAGCTCCAACGCGGTCCGCGACCGCAACCTCATCACCGGCCAGAACCCGCAGTCCAGTGAGGACGTGGCGAAGGAAGTCATCAAGGCCCTGGCGGGCTAAGGCCGTAACGGCAGCATCAACCTGCCTTTTGTGACCGCCCCTGACGCCCCGTGAACCGCCGTTACGGCAAGGACGAGGGTCTCGCCCCCGGACGGCAAGACCAAGGAAGTGGGCACGCTGAACGGCGGCTGGCCGCTGACCGCCAAAATCGCCTTCACCACGCAGAAGGGCAACGGACTGGCCGCCGCTGCCCAGGCAGCGCTGAACACGATCATCGGAGACGGCAGCTACGCCGAAACCCTGGACCGCTGGGGCCTCTATTCGGAGGCCGCCCAAAAGTCCGAGCTGAACCCGGCAGGCCTGCCCAAGAAGCAAACCCAAAACCAGGCAATCCTAGAACGGCGGAGGTTTCGGCGGCTTGGGCGTGTGGAGGGCTCGACCAATGCTGGCTGGGTCGGTGCTGTAGGTGCGGCCCAGAGGCGAACACCACTTGAGCTCTCCCGTTGGGGATGCATGTTTGTACGCCCAGGCGCCGACTGACTTAAGCGCGTGGTGCCTGCGGCAGAGCATCGCCAGGTTATCGGCATCGGTTGCCCCACCGTCCTGCCACTCGATGGAGTGGTCGGGCTCGCAAGCAGTGGCACGACGCGTGCAGCCAGGAAATCGACACGTCCCGTCGCGGTTATGCAGGTACCGGCGCAGTGCCATCGGTGGGCGGTACGCCGTTCGGCCCACCCCCAGTGCCTGGCCGGTGGCGTAGTCGGTGAAAACGCGTTGCCAGCCTGGTGCAAGGGCCGCAAGGCGTCGGGCGGTGGCCGCATCGATGGGCCCGTAGCCTTCGAGTTCAGCCGTCGCGGCCGTGGCGGCACTTGCGGCGTCACTCGCCAGGGCCAGTTCGACGGGAATGGTCACAACCACCTCAGGCCGGAAGGCCCCGGCATCCGCGCCGTCAGATGGGCCCAAAAGGCGCTGCACCAGAGCATCAGCACGGAGCTCGGACAGTGTGCGGGAATCGGCTCCGGCTCCGGCTCCGGCACCAGGCTGGGCCTCGGACTCTGCAGCCCGCAGGCTGGTAACGCGGGCATCGTGATCGAGCCCGTTGAAGATGGCCAGCCCGGCCTCAGCTGAAAGATAAGCACTGAGGGTGCACATGCCGTCCGGCTCAGGCGAGAACCATACGCCGCGCTCACGGTGGGCAGCCGCCTTCCGAGCCGTCGGGCTTTCAGGATCAAGACTCTCGTGCAGCCGCCGCAGGCATGCGCGCAGCTCGGAGGGGGCGCGGCGGCGGCCGTGCCGCGTCCGGACGCGCTGCAGGGCCATGTTGATGAAGGTCTCTGCCGGCTCGTCCGGGAGGGAACGGGCAAGGTTCTGAATAATCCGGGCGTGCGCAGAGGAGATCTCCCCCGCTTCAATGGCTTCAAGGACCTGCCAGCGGGATGTGGTGAAATCCGCGGCTTCATTCAAGGAACGCGCGGAAGCGCCCTCCGAGACGGCACTGGTTGTGGCCACTTCGGTGACAGCAAGTGCGTGGGCCTCGTGCCCGCCAAACCGCGTGGGCTGGTTCTCTTGCCGACGCGGAGATTCTTCGCCAATCGCTTCTTCCACCCGCGCCAGCCCCCGCACTTTCAAGGACGTCGCCCAGGCGATCAGCCGGTCAGCGGACTCCACCAGGCGGAGGGCGCCGTCGGCCGTGAGGAAGGAGGGAAGCGGAAAGCTCACGGTGCCGAGCAGCAGCGAATCCTTCTGGTCCGTGAAGTCGACGGCCGGAACCCATGTGTCGTCATCTGTTACGAATGTCTGAACCTCCACGCCGCCCCCTCCTTCTCTCGCTGCCAAGCTTCCCTTCCGGATATTTCCAGCCTAGGTGGAGGGTCTGACATTCAAGGGCGCAACGTATCAAGGGAGTTCTCAAAGGTCGCGGCTGGGACCCAAAGTCCCGCGGCACCCTGCACAGACCGGGGGTTACTACAGCTGCTGCTCCCACACCGTCAGCTGCAGCCTGACAGTACCGGAAGGGGCGACGGCGGTACCCTCCCCGCCGCCGTCATCGGGGTCAGGAGCCGGTCCTGTCCCTGGAGAGCACGCCGCTGCGCTTCACCGGCCGCTTCACGGACCCTGAGGGCAACGCCATCCAGAATGCCCAAGTGGAGATCTGGCATGCGGACGCCGCCGGGTTCTACTCCCAGTACGCACCGGGCCTCCCCGACTGGCTCTTCCGCGCCACGGTCAAGGCAAACGACGACGGGCGCTTCGAAATCAACACGATGCGCCCGGCGCCCTACCAGATTCCCACGGACGGGGCTTGCGGACAGCTGATCAGCGCGGCGGGCTGGCACGCTTGGCGCCCGGCGCACATCCACATCAAGGTCTCCGCGCCCGGCTTCCAGCCCGTCACCCAGCAGCTGTACTTCCCCGGTGACCCGCACAACGCCGAATACATCGCCTCGGCAGTCAAGGCCGACCTGATGCTGGACCCCAAGCCGCGTACGGATGGCGGGGCTGGCGAAGAAGTGATCTACGACTACGTCCTCGCCAAAGAAGGCCGGCACAAGTAAGGACCACTGCTAACAGTCGGTGCCGGCGTTTCGGCCCCGCACCCGAAGGCGCCCTGGAGTGCAAACTCCGGGGCGCCTGTATTTTGCCGCCGTCGCCAGGAGCTCAAACGCCGCCATCCCGTCAGGACCCATCCGCCGTCGGCCGCGTGGGAGCCATTGCGGCTCGCGTAGCTGAACCCTGCTGGAACGCCCGGGTGTTCGCCCCGCCGGCTCGCGCGAGGTCCTCCGTGACCTGGGCTTGCCGTATGTTTCCAATGGGGTGATCGGCCTCATCTTCTCCGCATCCCGCCCGATAGCCGTTACGCTGGCCGTTGGGGCGGCGGGAGGACTTACCGAAGTGCCCGTCCTTGGGCGGTTCCTTCCCCCGATGCTCGGCACCCTTGCAGTTGGGTGACCAGCCGTCGCGGCAAGTGGCCAATTTTCCTCCAAGAAGGCGGACCCATTCTGGCCGCCCCGGCCTTCACCCTTCCCGAGTTCACCTGGGCTGCCCAGCTCGAGCTGGTTCTTCCCCTGGCCCTCACCCTGCTGCTCTTTTAGAACAGCCAAAGGATCGCGGTTCTCCGTGCCGCCGGCCACCATCCGGCGGTCAACGTCTTCGCCATCGATTCGGGCGCGTTTTCGTTGCTCAATGCTGGCTGCGGCGCTGTCTCAGCCGGTGTGACCGGTACTACCAACGCCCTCATGACCTCCTCAGGAACCAGACAGCGCCAGTACACAGCTGCCGTGGTATTCGGCGTCCTGGCCATGCTGCGCGCTCTCCAGCAAGCCTTTGTGACCGCTTTCGCCACCACGTTCACCTTGGGGTCCCTGGTGACATTTGTTGTGACCATGTCTTGCATGAGCCTGTTCAACATCCACCCAGCGTTCTGGGGCCTAGTTATTGGCTACGCGGTGTCCCGAGTGCTCGAGCGCGCGGACCATGCAGGTTTTAAAGCCAAGCTGACACGCGCACCGCTAAGCTAGCGGCATGGCCAACAAAACCACTGCAGAAAAGCTTGCCACCATCCAGAAGGGCTACAACCTGGAAGGTGCCACCATCGCGCTCGGTGCCGCCATTGTCGACGGCGAACTTCACAAGGAAGCCCAGGTCCGGCTGCCGCTGTCCATGATGAACAGGCACGGCCTGGTGGCCGGCGCCACCGGCACCGGCAAGACCGTCACGCTGCACATGATGGCAGAGCAGCTGTCCGCGGCCGGCGTTCCCGTCTTCCTGGCGGACATCAAGGGCGACCTTTCCGGCCTGGCAACAGCCGCGGCCGGCAGCGACAAACTGAAGGCACGCACTGACAGCATCGGCCAGGCCTGGGCCGGCAAGACCTACCCGGTGGAGTTCCTGGCCCTGGGCGGAGACGGCAACGGCATTCCGGTCCGCGCCACCATCACCTCGTTTGGCCCCATCCTGCTCTCCCGGGTCATGGAGCTTAACGACACCCAGGAATCCAGCCTGCAGCTGGTCTTCCACTTTGCGGACAAAAACAACCTTGAGCTGATCGACCTCAAGGACCTCCGCGCCGTCATCCAGTTCCTCACCTCGGACGAAGGCAAGGATGAGTTGGAGGAACTGGGCGGCCTGTCCAAGGCCACTGCGGGGGTTATCCTTCGTGAACTGGTGAACCTGGAGGCGCAGGGCCTGGAGCCGTTCTTCGGCGAGCCGGAGTTTGATACCGCCGAGCTGCTCCGGACCGCCCCGGACGGCCGCGGCGTGGTGACCTGCCTGGAGCTCCCCACGCTGCAGACCAAACCGATGCTGTTCTCCACGTTCCTGATGTGGCTGCTGGCTGACTTGTTCGAGGACCTGCCCGAAGCCGGCGACCTGGACAAGCCCAAGCTCGTGTTTTTCCTGGACGAGGCCCACCTGCTCTTCAACGGCGCGTCCAAAGCCTTCCTGAACGCCATCACCACTACTGTCCGGCTAATCCGGTCCAAAGGCGTTGGGATCTTCTTTGTCACCCAGACCCCCAAGGACGTGCCAGCGGACGTCCTTGGCCAGCTGGCCAACCGCATCCAGCACGCCCTCCGCGCGTTCACGCCCGAGGATGCCAAGGCCCTGAAAGCCACCGTTTCCACCTTCCCGGTCAGCGACTACAACCTCGAGGAAACCCTCACGTCCGCGGGAATCGGCGAGGCTGTCATCACCGTCATGAATGAAAAGGGTGCGCCGACGCCGGTGGCCCTCACCCGCCTGCGTGCGCCGGAATCCATGATGGGCCCCAGCACGGACGAGCTCATCACGAGCAGTGTGGCCGGGTCGGCGCTGCTCCCCAAGTACGGGACCGCCGTGGACAACGTCTCCGCCTACGAAAAACTCACGGGCAAGGGCGCCGCGCCCACCGGAGACGCAGCCGCGGGGACCGGCCAGTCCGACGTCGACGCCGAAGGCCGCCGGATCGAGGCGGAGATCCTCGGCCGGCCCAGCAGCCGTCCTGCACCGGTCCCGGACCGTGTGTCCGCCCCTGAGAGGGCGCGCGCGCAGCGGGCACCCGAACCGGCACAGTCCGGTGGCGGGATGGCGGGCGATCTCGCTGGCGCACTTAGCGGAGCCTTGGGCGGCGGACTCAAGAGCATGGTCCGGTCAATGGGTACCCAGCTCGGCCGCGAGCTGCTCCGCGGCGTGTTCGGCACCTCGTCCCGGCGCCGCCGTTAGGCAAAACTTGGCGATGACCCACCCTGTACCTCCGCCGTCGGGCGTCAGGAGAGCCACCCCTCCCCTCAGGAGGAGTGGCTTCTACACCCATGTTCAGCGGCCTTACAGGTAACGTAAGGGGCGTGCAGATGAGTCAAGCGTTGGTGAGGATAGCGGCCGGGTGGCTGCTGGGCCTTATGCTTGCCGTGGCCGCTGCAATTGTGGGCGTCAACGTGGTGAACAATACCGTGGCAAGTCCGCAGCAGCCGGTCCGCGAATATCTGGACGCACTACGCGAGGGCGACGGCGGCAAGGCCATGGGCCTTCTCCGCGCCACTGTGCCGCCCGGCAACGCCGCCATGCTGGACGGGACGGCGCTACAGACCGCTGCCTCGCGCCTGGCAAACATCATCATCAACGAGCCCGAGGACCGCCCGAATAACCAGGTCATGGTTCCGGTGCAATACACGATCGACGGCAGCCGGCTGCGCACCGATTTCCTGCTGGAGCGGACCGGCACGGAATGGCTGTTTTTCAACACCTGGGCCTTTGTGCCGTCGCGGCTCCCCACCGTGGGCGTCACAGTGGTCAACGCCCGTGCAGCGAACCTCAACGGCGTCCCGGTGAACATGCCTGCAGGCCAGAACTCCTTCGCCGTGTTCTATCCGGGCGAATATGAAGCATCCCTCAACGGTGAATACTTCGCCGCACCTGCCACCCGCGCCACCATAACGTCCCGCGATGCTCCGGCAGCACCGTTGAACCTGCTGACCGAGGCCACCGAGCAGCTCCGGAAGGACGTGGGTCAGAGCGTGCAGAAGTTCCTGGACGGCTGCGCCGCCGAAGCCGTGAAACAGCAAAAGCTGCAGCCGGACTGCCCCTTCTACTTCGCCAGCACCAACAACGTGGACGACGGCACCATCAAATGGACCATTACGGAGTACCCGGAGATTGCCATCGAACCCTTTGATGGCCGCTGGGTTGTTGCTCCCCTCGATGGCAAGGCCCGGGTGGAGGCCGTCCAGCAGAGCTCCTTCACCGGCGCATGGTTCCCGCTCAACGAAGAGGTGGACTTCAGCTTCACTACCCGTCTGGACGTCGACGGCGACACCATCAAGGTCACCCCGCTCCTGAGCTATTAGGGCCGTGCCCACCCATAGTGGGGTGCCGCCCTCACACATGTGAGGACTTCGCGGTTCCGCCGCAGACCCACCAACTCCGCTGGCGCCGTCGGAAGGGGGTACAGCCGGCGGTCCGGCTGGAGGAGTTCCCCACCCCGGACCGCCCGGGCACCCGCTGCATCCCGCCGTCGTCGTATGTGGACAACCAACCCGGAAAGCCGCCGGCGTCATGCGAAGCAGATTTTTGGCCGCGGCGGCCGAGGCAACCCCCAAGATTCTGCGCCGGGTGCCCGCTCCGGCACGCTGCACGACGGCGGTGGTCAGTCCATGCCCCGCAGGTCCAGTACCAGCTCAGTGTCGCCGTCGTCCGTCAGTAGCACGGGGATGCCCCAGTCCTGCTGGTACAGGTGGCAGGCGGCGTGGTCCGGGATTTCGCCGTCCTCGCTCTCGGGACCGTCGCAGGCCGCGGCGCGGGCGGTGATGTGCAGGACGCCTTCCGGGATGCCCGAGGCCAGTTCCAGCGTCCGGAGCAGGCCCACCGACGTGCCGCCGCCGGCCACCAGCAGCTCGGGCGGGGTGGACGAGATCTTCAGCTGAGTGGGATCACCCCAGCGGTCGTCGAGCTTCTGGCCCGTGGGCGCGCTGAAGCGGACGGTCAGTTCCAGCAGGCCGGGGGCCACCGGGCTCTTTGGCCTGTGGGTCTGCGATGCGCCCTCGTCCACCTGCTGTGCTTCCTTGGGAATGGGCACGTAGACGAGCTGGTGTTTGTTGGCCTCCACCACCACCAGCAGCGGCTCGGACCCAGCTGCCTGCGTGTGGTTCACAATCACGTCGGAGGGTTCCGACAGGCCCCGCGCCAGCGTGGAGACCTTCCCGGCAGCGGGGTCGTAGCGGCGCACGGCGCCGTTGTAGGTGTCGGCGATGGCCACAGATCCGTCCGGCAGGACCGTGACTCCCAGCGGGTGCTGCAGGCGGGCCTCGGACGAGTCGCCGTCGCGGAAGCCGAAGTCGAACAACCCCTTGCCGACGGCCGTTTCCACGCTAACGGTACCGGCGTCGTCAATCACCAGCTTGCGGAGGGCCGACGTTTCGGAGTCCGCCACCCAGACGTTGCCGTCAGCATCCTCCGCGAGGCCGGACGGCTGGGCGAACCATGCCTCGTGGGCCGGGCCGTCCAGCAGGCCTTCCAGACCGTTGCCGGCCACAATGGCCACAGCACCGGTCAGCGGGTCGAGGCTGAAGATCTGGTGGGTGCCGGCCATGGCGACCACCACGGCGTTCAGCTTGGTGGACCAGACAACGTCCCATGGGGAGCTGAGCGAAACCTCCAGCGGGTGCCCGCTGAGCTGGCCCGTGAACCCGGCGGCGTCCTCGTCCACGCGTGCGGGGCCCGTCTCCAGGAGCCGCTGGACGCCGTTGCCGGCGAGCGTGGTGGCGGTTCCGTCCGTCAGCGAAAGCCCGCGCAGGCGGTGGTTGACGGAGTCGGCAATCACGACGTCGTAGCCCGCCTTCGCTGCCACATCTTCCGGAAGCAGCACGAGACCCTGCGGGTCGTTGAACTGCGCAGTCGGCGTGACGGAGTCGACGTCCGCGGCGGGGCCGTCGGCGTAGCCCTTAGTGCCGGAACCGTAGGTGCGCAGCACCGTCTGGAAGTCGGTGCCCAACTCCACGAGACGGTGGTGGCCGGTATCCGTGACCAGCCATGAGCCGGCGTCGGGGGTCCCGGCGTCGGACGTGCCCCGGCCAGCGGGGAGAAACAGCGCCTTGCCCGGGAAGCGCAGCGTGCCCGACGTGGCTTCCGGCGCCACGTAGGGGCCGGAGCCGCGGTGCAGCGTGCCCTTAACCTCGTGCTCGGCGATCAATTCGGGGATCAGCACGGCCAGGCCGTCGGCGTGGCCTTCGCCGGACAGGTGGGCCACGATGTAGCCCTCGGGGTCGATGACCACAAGAGTGGGCCATGCACGGGCCGTGTAGGCCTTCCACGTGTCCAGCTCGGGATCATCCAGGACGGGGTGGTGGATGTCGTAGCGTTCAACGGCAGCCGCCAGCGCAACGGGATCTGCCTCATGCTCGAACTTGGGCGAGTGGACGCCGACCGTGACCAGGACGTCGGCGTACTTCTCCTCGAGCGGGCGCAACTCATCGAGGACGTGCAGGCAGTTGATGCAGCAGAACGTCCAGAAGTCGAGCAGGACAATCTTGCCGCGCAGGGCTTCGAGGTCCAGCGACTTCCCGCCGGTGTTAAGCCAGTTGCGGCCCACCAGTTCGGAGGCTCGGACCCGGAGTTGGGTGCGTACGGTTTCGCTCATGAGCGTCCTTCCAGCTTTGAGTTGCGTTCAGCCAATCTGGCATCGCGCTCGGCCAATTTGGCAAACATATCGTTGTAAGCAGTGAGATCGGCGTCGTTATTCCTATCCGCTGCGCGATCGGTGCGACGGCTTTCGCGTTCATCGGAACGGGACCACATGATGGCGACGCCGATCGCCACCAGGAGGGTGGGCACTTCGCCGATGCCCCACGTCACGGCGCCGCCCAACTGCTGGTCCATGAGGGCGGACGGTCCCCAGGGGCGGCCGAGGTTGCCGAAGTAGTCCGCGGCCAGGAGGGTGGTTCCGCCCATGATGGTCACGCCGAAGAAGGCATGGAACGCCATGGTCGCCAGCAGAAGGAGCAGCCGCATCGGGTAGGGCGCCCGCCGGGGCAACGGGTCCGTGCCGATCATGCTCAGCACGAAGATGTACCCGGTGAGCAGGAAGTGCAGGTTCATCAGCTCGTGGCCCACGTGCTCCCGCATCGCAAAGCCGAAGGCGTCCGAGAAGTAGAACAGCACAATGGAGCCAGCGAAGTTCGCCGCGGCGAAGAGCGGGTGGGTCACCACTTGCGAGAACTTGGAGTGCACAAAGACCAGCACCCACTCACGCAGGCCCCGGGAGCCGTCGGCCCGGGCGGGCAGGGCCCGCAGCGCCAACGTCACCGGAGCGCCGAGCACCAGGAAGATGGGGGCCACCATGGTCAGCGCCATATGGCCCACCATGTGCGCGGAGAACAGCACCATCCCGTACACCGTGGGGGGACCTGAGGTGATGTAGGTCAGCACCAGCAGGCCGATCACCCAGTTCACCGAGCGGAACCACTGCCATTTGTCGCCGCGCCGCCGGACCTTGGCTACGCCGAGGAAGTACGCCACCAGCGCGAAGACCGCCACGGCAACCCAGAGCCAGTCAGTGCGCCACTCGGTGAGCCATCGCCCAGGCGTCAGTTCGGGCGGCAGCTCGTAGCCGGAAAGGATAAAGGCTGGAGTTGCGTCCGGTGCAAACCTGGTGGGCTCCGGTGGTGCCGAACGGCTGAGGGCGACGGCGACGCCCGAGGTGGCCCCCATGATGACGAGCTCCACCAGCACCAGCTGCCACAGCACCCGCCGGGAGGACAATGCGGATCCTTTACGGCCAAGCTGCGGGATGACCCACTGCCGGTGCATCAAACCGATTCCGCCCAGGACCACGGTGGCTGTCGACTTCGCGAGGATGAGCTGGCCGTACGCGGAACCAAAGAGGTCCGTCCAGTTGGTGATGCGGATGCTTGCGTTGATGACGCCCGAGGCGAATACCAGCACAAAGGCAAAGCCGGCCAGGGCCGAGAAGCGCCGGAGAGTCTGTTCGGTGATGTCTGTTCCGGATCCGGGCTTCTGGTCAGTCAGGATTCCGGACAGCAGCGCTAAGAGGATGATGCCGCCCACCCAGACGCTGACGCCCACCAGGTGCAGGCCCAGGGAGTTGACGGCTCCCGAATGGTCCGACGAGCTGGAGGAGTGCCCGATCAGGGCGGCAGGCACCAGACCGCCGAGCGCCAGGATCAGCGTGAGCGCGAGGCCACCAAGGGATCTGACGCCGAACAGTGCGGTGGTCACGACGGCGCCGATGATGGTGACCGACAGCCAGGCACGGCCGGTGTCGATGTCGGTCATGAAATACACCAGCGCGCGCGTGAACTCAGCGTCCCCGGAAAGCCCCTGGCCCGCGACGTCCGAGTAGGTGAGCACCAGCACGGCGATGGCTGACAGCGTCCAGACGGCGCCGGCGGCGGCCGCTATGGCCAGCGCCCGGGCGAAGGCCTGGTGTTCGGGGGCTTCGCCATCGTGGGTACGGGAGCGCGGTCCGGAGGTCCGGGGCAGGATCCCGATCGCGAAGATCAGCCCACCGATGACCGTTGCCAGGGACACGTTGTGGATAGCTTTGCTGACCGGGAGTCCCCAGCGGGCCAAAGCTCCGGGGTCCGAAACTTCACGGGCAGCGGCTGCGCCGGAGAAGAGGAGTGCTGCAACGAGCCCCAGGAACAGTGCCATCAGCCCCAGAAGCTGCCAGGGCCGGGAAATCCCCACGGCTCCTGCGCCCGGCGCCGTGCCACCCTTACCAGGGGCCGGTAGGGGTTTTGCGGGACGGGACTTTGCTACAGAAGGCACCTATCCATTGTCCGCCACGGGTGCCCACGCGGCGAATCGGCTTAACTCAAAAGGAGCGGCAACCCTCGGGTTGCCGCTCCTTTGATGGCGCTGAAGAAGGCTACTTCTTCTTGGCGACTGCAGCCTTCAGCTTGGAGCCGGCGGTCAGCTTGACGCTGTGGCCTGCTGCGATCTGGATGGTCTCGCCGGTCTGCGGGTTGCGGCCGGTGCGGGCAGCACGGTCGGTGCGCTCCACTGCAAGCCAGCCCGGGATGGTGATCTTTTCGCCGGCGGCGACAGACGTCTCGAAAACCTCGAACAGTGCATCGAGGACGGAGTTGACGGCTGCCTGGCTGGTGCCGGCCTTGCCTGCTACCTCAGAAACAAGTTCACTACGGTTCTTAGCCATTGATGTCCTCCTGGACGGTCACGATTTCTGGAGCCTGAACGCGGAATGCGTGCAAGCCACTGTTCGAAAACTTACCAGCTTGGGCCGCCGAGGTCCGCAAATTCCGCGTGTTTCCGCGACTTTTTGACTTATATCACCGGATTTTCGAGGGTTTGCCGAGGAATTGCGCCCACAGCGGACGCTCTCTCACTTCCTGCCGGATTCGCAGGACGCTCTCGCGGTGTCGGGAATGTTCGACGGCGGTGCGGGGCGGCTGGGGTGGGTTCGCCTGGTTGCAGGGGCGGCGGCATGGTCCGTGTGTGGGTTTTGGGGGTGGTTGTGTGGGTGGGTGGTTAACGTGGGAGAGCCCCCGGACACGTGGTGTTCGGGGGCTCTCGACCGGTAATAGTGTTCCGGCGGTGACCTACTCTCCCACACC